>DATCRN010000194.1:0-3610 GCA_036568945.1 Alphaproteobacteria bacterium
GGCCGTGCCAACCCCAAGACGTTTATTGGTATCATCCCAGAAGAATTGCTGACCTGCGGTCGTGCCGGAGTTTGCAAAGGCACTGCCATTGCTAAATTGCACATAGCCTGCCGTGCCGCTCGGCGTTCCGCCGCCACCACCGCCAAGAAGGGAGCCATAGAAACTCGTGGCATAGGTGCCACCACCACCGAATAACGACCCGCCCGTATTGCGTGCATAAAGTTGCACATAGTCCGTGCTGCCGCTCATGTCGACGATGGTTACGACCGGAACAATACCTCCCGTACTTACGGCAGTGTCGGCTATAATTGTGCTGCCATTCTTATAAATATAAATTTCGCAACCTGTTGTGCCCCCGCCCGCACAGTAAACATTACCACCGATCAGGTATTTACCCGCTACGGTCGGTGTAAAACGATCGGTTGCAGGGTTAAAATTGTTATTGGTGTCATAGCTTTCGGTGGTCAAATCCACCAACGTATATGTCGTGGGCGTAACGCTTTGATCAACGTTATTTCGATGCGCGTGGAACGCTACTTGCGTGCCACCGCCACCCGAGACTGTGCCCGGTTTCCATTTGCTGGAGGTCGTATCGTACACAAGCGATTGGCCGTTGGTCGGCGGCGTTGTGACATCGACATCCGTGAGGCCTGCCAGAGTGGATGATCCGCCACCACCACCGCCCATTTTGTCTGCAAGAACGGTTACAGAAGCCTGATTGATGTTGCCAGCTAGCGTGACTTGAACACCATTGTAGCCACGATTTAAATATGCCGATCCGTTGTTTAAGCCAGCACGAATACGGTATGTGTACGTGCCAGCCACAGGTGCGACCACGCGCAGAGTGGTGTTAATTGACCCTTCATTATTTGCATAGTCTCCTTCTTCAGCATAGGCCGCCAAGGCGTCTGTCCCACTCTGCCCGTCTCGGAATAAGGCAACTGTGAAGATATCGGAATGGTTTGAAGACTCAGTGTATTGCAGACCGTCAATATTAAAATAAAGATAATCGGACTCGTCCGGTACCGTTACAGAAACACTCAGGATTTCTGACCCCTCAGAAACTTGCGGAATAGTGTTATCCGCAGGGATCGTGCCTGTAATCGTCACGGATCCTGTATCATTTCTAACGGCATATCCCAATACGCCTAAACCATTACCTGCACCGCCACCACCCGACCCCACCGCCGCCCAAGCGGAAGCTGTTTTGATGTACAGCGAATTCAAATCTGTATCGTAAACGACAAGACCGGTGGCTGGCGAGCTGATCGCGGTGCGCTGCGCGGTCGTCATGCGCGGGGGCAGGAAGCCTTGCGTTGTGGAATTGATCTGCAGTTTTGACGATGCATCCAGTGTGCTGTTACCCACCAGAACATTGCCGGTGCTGGAGACGCTTAAAGCCGGTGAATAGGCCACCGGATCTCCGGCCACACCATCGGGCGCATAACCGATGGTCAGAAGGTCAGTGCTTTGAGAATGATAAATATTAAAAGACGATGCGCCATACGTGTATTTTTTAGCGCCATCATAGTAGCCATTGAACATGATTTCCGGGAAATTGGTCAGAAAACCAAGCTGGCCAAATCTGACGGCAATCGCATTCACATCCAGCGCATTGACGGGCGACACCGTGTTGATACCGACATTCCCATCCTTATCGATGGTCATGCGTGTCGAAATGGCCGCGGCGGCGGCCGCATTACCTGTCGCCGCCGTCGTAGCGAAACTCATTTTCCCGGTAGCGGGATCAAAACCTATTCTACCCCCATAGACGTTAGAACTACCGGCGCCATACACATGCTGGGTACCGTCCCAATAGGTGTTAAAGCCGATAGCGGGATTACTGCGCATCAAATAAACCGCGCTATTGCCGCCGACTTGCGCCTGCGTGACAACTGATGTGCCGCCTAACACCAATGGGTGCGCAGGAGATGCGGTGCCAATCCCCAAACGTTTGTTGGTATTGTCCCAAAAGAATTGCTGACCGGCGGTGGTGCCGGAATTGGCAAGATTGGTGCCGTCGGAAAACTGGATGTAACCGGCACCGCCCGATGCCGTTGATCCGCCGCCGGATCCTACGCTTACCCAGTTGGTGCCGTCGCAGAGTTTTAAGCTGTTGGCGGTGTCGTCGTAGACGACCATACCTTCTTTCACCGAACTACTGAGTTTATTCGCGGGCGCAACTTGAACGCCGTTCGCCGTTTTCATGCTGATGACCATGTCGGTCGCTGTCGCAATAGGAGCGGCCGCGCAATCGGCGTGAGCTTGACTTGCCGTCAGCGTAAAGCTGGCGACTAAAAACAAAGCGATATACTTACGTAACATCAAAATGATGATGTCCCCCGGTAGGCGATAATACCGGCTACCCTACTCATTCTTCATTTTAACATTCAAGAGTGTGTGCCTCCTATTTATTAAAAGCACACACAATTTATGGATTATTAATAATCTCCAGGTTAGGCGAGGGATGCGATGTATTCCTCAAGCTGATCAAGCATACCTTTATTGCCGGCTTGCATGGATGCGTTCATATCCTTGAAGAAATCCCGTTCTTTTTGTGTCGCATCGATCGGCATGCCGCGACCGGTTGCGATTGTTTTTCCGTCGCGCTCTTCAAACGTCCAGATATTCAAGACCTGGCGCGGAAATTTGTCCTCCATGCCAGGGAAGGGGGCGGCAACGATGTTGCCATCTTTATCCGAAAAACCTGATGTGAAAACAAGACGTTCAGGCGATTTGATGTCACGATAGATGAACTTACCCCACATTTCCATTCCCGCATGATCCATGCAGTAATGGAAAGATCCGCCCGGTTTTAAGTCGAGCGCGGCGTGTTTCATGGTAGCGCCTTTCGGACCCCACCAGTGTGCCAGATGCTCTTGCTCAGTCCATACTTTCCAGACCAAATCGCGCGGCGCATTGAAGGTGCGTGTGATCACCAATTCTTCCGCGCCAACTTCGGTGCGGCCATCGACATAGCCTGCGAGATTTTCGAGGAAGCCGGTCCAACCACCGCGATGCGATTCAACATCGGGGTAACCATCCAGGCCTTCGTGCATAAAGTTCACAAGCGTCTTGTCACCTTGTTCGATGAAATCGACAGTCACTGTGGTATTGCGGCCTTCTTTCGGTGCGCCGGGGGTGCAGCTTTTGACCCAGATATGGCTGTATACTAAGCGTTCCGGGGCTTTAATTTCCTGATATGTGCCACCTGCCGTATGTGTGCTGCCGGACGGTGACATCATGGAAAAGCAATATTCACCGCCCACACGCAGATCGACATTCACGGACAATGTTTTGAATCCGCCTGCGCAAAACCAATGCATCATGTGCACGGGATCGGTCCAAACTTTCCAGACAAGCGCGCGCGGCGCATCGAACACGCGGCTGATCTGTAATGTCGTGTTCGGATCGATATCGGTTTTCAGTTTAGTGTTTGCGGGCATTTTTGCTTCCTTTAGGGGTTTGGAGTTTTGTCAGATACGTATCCAAGCGATCGAAGCTTGCTTCCCAGAACTGGCGGTAATGTTCGATCCAGGTGAGGGCTTCCTTCATCGGTGCCGCTTCCAGACGGCAGGGACGGAGTTGACCGTCGCGCCCACGTGAAATG
>DATCRN010000195.1:0-9333 GCA_036568945.1 Alphaproteobacteria bacterium
AGCATGGTCCGTTTCGGCGGATGCGCGGTCAGCAATATCCGGTTTTTGCAATTCCGTGCTTTGCAGCGTGTTGTGAATTGTTTCTTCTGATTCTTTCAAAAGCTCGGCACGCCACTGGATCAACTTCTTGCGGAAATATTCCAGCATGACCGGGTTCATGAATTTGCCCTTGTCCTTGGCCGGATTGTAGTCCGGGGCGACGATCACGGTATTTGCGACTTTCGATGCCATAAATTTATCCCTTAAAAAATGACCGCTTTTTATACTAGGACGACGCGGTCAAATGCAACCCTAAAGGGTCTATTATCCTGATATAAAAGTTAAAATTACCTTTTTTTGTCCCGCGCGGCCTCGAGTTTGGCCAGCTCCACCTGTGCCCGAAGATCCACTTCATCCATAATGGCCAAAAGCCTGGGATCATTGATTTTTTCACGGTTGGCTGAGACGGAGGTTTGAACCGCCTTCATATCGTTTTCTGAAATTCCACCGGTGACTAAGCCGCGCTGGATAACATCCAGACTATCAAGGACTTTATAGGCCCGCTCTTGCATACGCTGGCGAGCTTGCTTTTCAGCCGGGTCCTCATATTGAGCCGCCAGAATAGATCCGATCCCCATCGGGCTGCTCATTGGTGCTGCGGCCCCCGTTTCTTCCGTTTCATCTGTCAAAAAGGAGCTAAAAACCCCGCCTGTGGAGGAGGATTTTTTAGTCTTTTCAGACTTTTTAACGGAGTCGGTCGAACGGGGTCCCTCAATGCGCATGGGTCTGAATTTACCACAAATTTCCAATTTTTGTCATCCCGAGCGCATGCGAGGGATCTCCCGGTTTCTGGAGATCCTCCCCTCCGGGTCGGGATGATCGGGCCTTTTGGCATTTGGCACGGTTCTCGCATTTGTAACTCCTGGAAAGGATTACCTTATGCGCATTTGCCGATTCGCCCTGCTAACGTTCACCGCTTTGGTCTTCGGATTCTTTGTGGCTGAGCCCGCTCATGCCGTTGGCTCTTCTCGTATTAAGGACATCGTCGATATCGAAGGCGTGCGCGATAACATGCTGATCGGCTATGGCCTCGTGGTCGGCTTGAATGGCACCGGCGATAAACTCAACAACGCGCCGTTCACAAAACAATCTTTGACCGCGATGCTGGAGCGTCTGGGTGTCAACGTCCGCGACCAAAACTTAAATACAGGCAATGTGGCAGCCGTGATGGTCACCGCCACCCTGCCCCCGTTCGCCAATCAAGGATCGCGTATTGATGTCACCGTCTCGACAATGGGTGACGCAAAATCTTTGCAAGGCGGCACGCTGCTCGTCACACCTTTAATGGGTGCTGACTCAGATGTGTACGCAGTCGCCCAAGGCCCTGTTGCTGTCGCCGGTTTTTCGGCTGAGGGCGATGCAGGGGCTGTCACTCAAAATATTCCGACCGCAGGCCGCGTGCCGAACGGCGCCATCATTGAAAAGGAGATTGGTTTTGATCTTGCTGACGTCCCATCCCTGCGACTCGCGTTGCGCAACCCGGATTTCACAACTGCGCGCCGCATTGCCTCCGCTATCAACCAACAAATCGGCGCCCAAGTGGCCGTTGCTGAAAATGGTTCGTCCGTCCGTGTAACGCGCCCGGCAAACTATTCCAAATCGATGGTCGACATGATCACCGATCTTGAACAATTCATGGTCGAACCCGATCAGGTCGCCAAAATTGTGATTGATGAACGCTCTGGCGTGATCGTCATGGGCGCGGATGTGAAAATTTCTACCGTCGCAGTCGCGCAAGGCAATCTGACCGTTCGTATTACCGAGACGCCACAAGTCAGCCAACCGAACGCCTTCGCGCAACAAGGCGCCACCACTGTTGTCCCGCGCACGAACATTGATGTGTCCGGCGCGACTGAACCCGGCAACATCGCTTACCTGCCGGCAGGGGTGACGCTGCAAGAATTGGTCTCGAGCTTGAATGCTCTGGGTGTATCCCCGCGCGATGTCATCACGATCCTGCAAGCGATCAAAGCCGCCGGAGCGATCCAAGCTGAAATCGAGGTGCTGTAATGAGCAACATTTTTGCCGGATCCGATCCTCTTTTAAGCCGCATGGCCTCTGCCGATATCGCGATGGTCAAGGCCAAGTCCGGTCTTGATGCCAAAAAATTGCAAGAGGTTGATGCTGCCGCCAAAGATTTTGAAGCCATGTTTATCGGCGAAATGCTGAAACCCATGTTCGAAACCGTGCAAACGGATGAACTGTTTGGCGGCGGCGAAGCAGAAGATACGTGGAAGGGTTTGATGGTCGAAGAATACGGCAAACAAATTACACGTTCGGGTGGCATTGGTCTTTCCGACGATATCAAAACAAAAATGATTGAAATGCAGGAACAAGCTTTAGGGGAAAAATTATGAGTCCAGCCATGACCAATGCGGCGATTACGCTGACATCTGAAGTTGAAAATGTTTTAGGCACGTTTGCTGATTTGCTGGACCGCGAAAGTGATGTCGTACAGGTCTGTGATTTTGAAGGTTTCAAATCCTTGCAGAACGATAAATTCGCTCTTCTATCCCGCTACCGCGCTTTAATGGAAACTTTGAAATATCAAGGCCCGCAACTTAAAGGTGCCGGTGAAGCGATCACCAATCGTCTGAACGCAGCGACAATCCGCCTGCAAGAAAGCGCCAAACGCAACACCACAACCCTCGAACGCGCCAGCGGATCAATGCAACGCATTACCGACCGCATTGTGCGCGCCGCGCGCGAGACAATTTATGCCGATCGTCAAACCTATAATGGCAACGGCAGATCGGCACTCAACCCCGCGATACCAGTATCGATGCAAATCAATGAAGTTCTTTAAGTCAACTTGAAACCAGAATGGTGACTAAACATGCCTAGCACAGCCTTACAGCTTAACCAGCTCTTATCCGACCCTGCTTTGGCACAGAATGCCAAAAAGAGCGCGCTCAATTTTGCAGCTCTTCTGGGTAACACTGGACAAACGCAAGTTTCAACCGTCGATGCCTTTGAAAGTTTATTAAGTTCCATTCTCCAAGGTGGACGTGCCAGCCCGAATGCATCGGTACTTCTAGGCGCGCAAACATCCACGTCAGCATCCCCGACTACCAATGTCACCGCGCCGAAAACAGGCGATGTATCGATTGATGATCTTTTAAAAGGCCTGCCACCGGAAATTGCCGCCCTTTTGAAAGCGCAAATCGTAGCACAAGCCAACGGTGTTGTGCTTGATCAATCGGTAAAAGGGGAAGGCATTTTGGATGCCTTGTCCGTCACGCCTGACGCCGGTAAAAAACCGGAATTATTTGCCGTGATCGATGATCCAGAATTGGCAGCTATTTTGGCGGGCCTTAATACACAATTAAATGTCCTCAAAGGGGCTGCAATCGCAGCACCAATCCAAGGCAATTTACAAGCCAGCGTCTTGTCTCCGACATTGGTTGAAGCAGCCGAGAAAATTAAAGCTGCCATTGCCGGCCTGGATGGCAAAACCATCACCATCGCATCGCTGAATGGCGACGAGTTCCAAGCTCTTAAAAAAATAGCTTTCTCCGACATCGCGCCGTTTTTGACACAGCCGCGAACCATCGTGATCGATGGCAAACATGTCGCGAAAATTGCACAAGGTCCGGCCTTCCTCAATGACGGCACCGATACGGATGTCACTGTTCTTGCTCTTAATGCTGGCCTCGTCCCAGTCTTGCAACCGCAACAGGTCGATCAGATCGGCACCAACCTTGTACCTGCCACTGAGATTGCGATTGCGGCAGATGCCGGTGCAGAGATCCCAGTATTGCCGGCTTTGTCAGCCATGCTTGCGGCCAAGATGACGAACAAAACATCCACGGCTATGCCGACGGAAGGTGAAGGTTTTGTCGCGACCGGCGAAGTATCTGCAGATGCCGCTTTAACGATCGATCCAAAAACCGGGGCTGTACTGCCGCAAAGCAATGCGCATAAAGCCTTGGCAGCAGCCATTCTTTCTGCAGCGACCGCCAATAAAAACGATGCTTCATCCGACAGCGCCAGCCGCGGCTTTGGCGATATCATTTCTGAATTTGCGCACGCGGTACACGACCCGTTTAAATTGTCTGCTGATGGCGATGTCAGCGGTTTATTGAAACCGCAAACGGAAAACGCATCGGTTAGTGCAACATCCTCTTTGATGACAGCGCGCGCGGCAGGCCAACCGCATCCGAGCACGCACCTCGTATCGGTCGCTTTGCAACGCAATCTCAACCCGAAAGGCGAACCGGGATCGGAGCGGTCTTTCTCCATCACGTTGGAGCCGGGGCAACTCGGCCGCTTAAAGATCACCCTACAATTCGGTGAAGACAATAGTGTCAAAGCCAAACTGATTGCCGAACGTCCGGAAACATTATCGCTGTTGCAAAAGGACGTCGCATCGCTTGATCGCGTTCTATCGAACAACGGTTTTGATACGTCCGCTGCTGATTCTTTCTCGTTCGATTTAGGCGGCAGCGATTCGTTTAGCCAAGCCATGCATGAAAATAATCATGATCAAGGCGGTAAAAGCGGCGGATCTTCAGGCGATGCTGAGTTTGGCACGGAATCTGCATTCATAGAAACAGTCATTCCTGTTTTCGTGGACCCAGTCACTGGTCTTACCCACGTGAACGTAACGGTGTGATGAAGAAAGAAAGAATTTAGGAACCGATCATGGAAATCAGTTCAGCAGCACTCTCTGGCTTGGCCGACAAGTCGAACGCTTCGGCAACGAAGGTCGCGGAAGGCTATAACCAATTCTTGCAATTGCTCACCACGCAATTGCAACATCAGGATCCGCTGGACCCTATGGACTCGACTGAGTTCACCAATCAGTTGGTACAGTTCAGCCAGGTCGAGCAATCGATCATCGGCAACCAGAAAATGGATGCTCTGCTCGCGATGCAGAATGGCTCGCTCCTATCGGCGTCGCTGCAATATATCGGCAAAGATGTCTACTTCAAAGGCGACAGCGTTTACTTGAACGAAAACAAAGATCCGATCCGTATCGGTTACACGATTTCGGACCTGCCGGTGGGCGATGCCAAGTTGCGTATCGTCGATGGCAACGGCGTCACGGTACGCACATTCAGCCTGGATAAAAACGTCACCACCAGCCACGTTGTGTGGGACGGTAAAGACGATGAAGGCAATGCCTTGATTGGCGAAGACGGCCAACCGATTACCGATGGTGTTTTCCAAGTTAAAATTGATGCGCTCGATGCGAACAACGAAGCGCTTGAAGCTTACACCGGTGTGCCGGCCCACGTGGTTGGTGTCGAAACAGTCAATGGAACGGTCATGTTGTCGCTGGATGGCGATCGTCAGATTGCGGCGACGGATGTTCTGTCAGTCTCGGCCCCTGAAAATCCGACCGATACGGGAAGCAATACGGACGATCCTGATGACGAGGAAACAACCGGATAACAGATTTTTTAGAAACGAATTTTAACAATTTAACGCATTTGAATAATTGTAAGGAGATTTAACCATGTCACTTTTCGGCTCGCTTATTACCGGTGTGTCCGCCCTGTCTGCTCAAGCGCAGGCCATGGGTATGATCGCCAACAACATCGCGAACGTGCAAACGGTCGGTTACAAACGCCGTGAAGCTGCGTTCCAATCCCTGGTCACGTCTGAATCGGCCAACGCCCGTTATACACCGGGTTCCGTGCTGGCACGTGCCGTTCAAAAGATCGACGGCCAAGGCGCCCTGCAACAAACCAACTCCACGACTGACGTGGCCGTTTCGGGTAACGGTTTCTTCGTGGTGCAACGTGAACCGACGGGCTTACAAGAATCCCTATTCACCCGCGCAGGGTCTTTCTCGGAAGACGCAAACGGCTACCTCAAAAACACTGCCGGCTTCTACCTGATGGGCTGGCGCATTGATGCCAACGGCAACCTGCCGTCAGGCCGAGACGATATTTCGTCCTTGGAAGCCATCAACGTGTCCTTGCTGGGCGGTTTAACGAAGGCCACCAATACGGCAGAGTTCAACATCAACTTGAACGCGACGGAAGACCGTATCGCTTACCCGTTGTCGACGTCCCAGGCGGCGGACTTCAAACGGACCATTAAAGTGTACGACTCGCTCGGCGAAGCAAAAGACGTTGAGTTGCAGTTTATCCACCATGAATCGCCAACGGCAAAATCGACGTCTGCGGTCGGCGGCGCAGGTATGACGCGTAGTCAGTTATTAACAGCTGTCAGCCCCAACATTACGGCTGGCGAGACGATCAACATAGCCGTGGGTGCTGTCAATGCAACCTATACCGTTACAGCAACCTCGACGGTTCAAGATCTGATCGATTTTGTAAACAATGATGCAGGTCTGCGCGATGTTGCCGCAGCTGAGCTTACCACCAATGGTGAAATCAACGTCGTTGCGCGCAACTTCGGTGAAGCGGTTGCTGTCACCAACGGTTCAAGCGCCACGGGTGTCGGTGCCGCATCGGCTCTGGGCTTCACAACCCAAGCCAATACCAACTCATCGACATTGTTAGGTCCTCTCACGCCGACGACCGTCCTCAACACGCTGGGTACCGTTGTCAACGGCAACACGCTCGCGGTCACGGTTGGCGCAAGCGCTTACACCTTCACGGTTGCTGCTGGTAACACGGTGCAAACATTGATCGATGCGATCAACACCAACATGGCCGGTGTGGCCCGTGCGGAACTCACTGCAGCTGGCGCTTTGCGCATTCAGTCTCTGTCCGAGGCGGATGCCGTGGCTGTCGGTAACGGTTCCTCTGGTACGATGGCAACGCAGCTCGGCATGACGGCCGCTGCAGAAACCATTCCAGTTGCGCCGCAAATCGTTCCGGATGCTGGTCTTGCTGATACAGCTAACCCGTTCGGCTGGTGGCAACTCTCGATGGTTTATCTGGGTACGGGCACAGTTCTGTCCCGTGGTTCGATGAACTTCTCCGAACAAGGTACGTTGAACGCCGCTGCCGATACGGATGGTAATCGTGAGATTTCCCTGACCGGCATCAACTGGGGTAATGGCTCCGCGCTACAGGACATCGATATCGATATCTCAGGCCTGACGCAGTTCTCCGGTGAATATAACGTGACCTCAGCCAGCCAAAACGGTGCTGCTCTGGGTCTCCGGACCGGTATCGAAGTCGACCGTAAAGGGACCGTCATCGCACGTTTCTCCAACGGTCAGACGACGGCACTGTTCCAGCTACCGCTTGCAACCTTCACCGCCTCGAACGGTTTGTCGGAGCAAACAGGTAACGCATTCATTCAAACCTCAAACTCCGGTTCGTATAACTTGCGTGAAGCAGGTTCCGGCGGCGCAGGTCTGATTGAAGGCTCGGCGGTTGAATCCTCGAACGTGGATATCGCCGACGAATTTACCAAGATGATCGTCACCCAGCGCGCTTACTCTGCTGGTACCAAAGTCATCCGTACAGCGGATGAAATGACGGAAGAATTGCTGAGACTGCGCTAATCCCGCAAAACGTAGCCCGATGAACGGGTTATGGTTTCGGCTTACGGCCTCCGCCAGGCAGAAGCTCTGGCGGAGGCTACTAATTAAAGCTTCCCGTAAATTGACAAAGCCCGGCTTGGCTTTACAGTCTTAAAAAGGATTCTTTAAGTGACGACGACGCAAGCTATGAGCAAAGATACCAACGCAAGCACCTTATCCGCCGATTATCAGCGCGAGCTGACCGAAAAACACAAAGGCGATGACCACTGGGGCAATACCGGCGTTGGATACTACGACAATCTCATCACATTGCTCAAAGAAACCGGCGCCAAAACCGTTCTTGATTACGGTTGCGGCAAGGGCATGCTTGGCCAAAAATTTCGTGAAGAGCAAGCCAAAGCCGATTTCCCTTTCAAAGACGTCATCTATTACGAATACGATCCTGGCATCGAAGAAAAAAAGAATGATACGCACCAAGCAGACCTGGTTGTGTGCACCGATGTCATGGAACATATCGAACCGGCATTTTTAGATTCTGTTTTAAAAGACTTGCAACAGCGTTTATTGCGCGTCGGATTTTTTGTCATCTCCTGCGTGCCTGCCGTGCACCGCCTGTCGGACGGCCGCAATGCACATCTGCTCATTGAGCACCCTAATTGGTGGGTCAAAAAATTTAACGAATATTTTGCCGTGACCTTTGCACATCATGAGCGGGGTGAATTATTCCTCGTCGTGAAATCAAATGAAGAATATGAGCGTGCGAACAAAGAAAACGCCGACAAGCTCGCCGCAAATGCATCCGCTCAGGCTGCCGCCGCATTACACGATAAAAAAAAAGTGATCACAGATAAAGATGTTAAAAAAGCGCGCGCCTTTATCGACAATGAAAAATACACCAAAGCGCGTTTGATCTTATTGGGTATCAAAGATTACAAAAGCAACCCCGATGCGCTCTTCGCCCTCGGTGACCTTCATTATCAAACCAACGATTTGATGAAAGCTGCCGCATATTATGTGAGTGCAGCCAAACTGGATCAAGATCCGAACGCCTATCGTATGGCCGGCATTGCGCTTTCTAAAGTGGAAGATTACGCGAATGCTCTTAAATGTTTGGATACGCCGTCTTGCCGCCAAGCCTGTATGGACGACACGGACTATCGCGAAGCCTTGATGCTCTCGTTGATCAAAAGCAACAATCCGGCACCCGCCATTGCTTTATATGAAAGCCGCGATGACAACGATATTCTGCATACCACACAATATCTAGACGCGCTGATCCTCACCCAAAAATTGGATGCTGCGCGCGATGTAGGCGAACAGGCGATCAAAGATTACCCCGATCGCTCGGAATCCTGGTCGGCGTTGGAACGTGCTTATACGGCTTTGCGTCAGTTTGATAAAGCGCTCGATGCATCGCTAAAGGCAGTTGAACTGGACCCTGAAAGCGCTGTGTATCAGTGTAATTTGGGACTTTGTTATTTATATCTTGCGCGCGCTGATGATGCGCTTGAGTGTTTTAACCGCGCAACGGAACTCGATCCGCTGATGATGGCGGCTTATCTCAATCGCTCCACCGTGCTGCGTTATAAAAAGGACTTCGTCCATTTAGCCGCGGACTTAGACAAAGCGTATGAAATCGATCCGGCTTCGCCAGATGTACATTACGCGATCGGCGTGACCGCTGCACGCCAAAACGACTACGAAAAAGCGTTTTCCGAAGTCGAATGGTATTGGCACAAAAACAAAATGACCAGCCACCGCATGCCGACATCCATGCCACGTTGGTATGGCGGTGATCTGACCGGCAAAAGCCTGATGCTTTATGCGGATCAGGGCATCGGCGACATTATTATGATGATGCGTTACGTCCCGGATGTGATTGC
>DATCRN010000196.1:0-3902 GCA_036568945.1 Alphaproteobacteria bacterium
ACCGGATATTTTGCGTGCGGAACTTTACCTTTTTTTGTGACGAATGTTTTGAAATTATCAACCCACATATTAAAGGTTTCGTAATGCTTGGGTTCAATGTCTTCGATCTGATTATCACTGTATAATTTCCTATAGCCGATAAGTTCATACCGCCAGAGATGGTCGGGCACTTCAATGCCGCTATAACGGCACTGATGGACCAGTGGTTTATATGTATCACGTTGATCCTTAAGTTCATCGCGCTCAAAATCGAAATATTCCTTGTGCCTTAATGCGACCGGGCGGCCGTCCTCGCCACGCTCTTCCGTCGCAAAGTCACCGTGAATAAAGAAACCGGCGGTGCGACCTTCTAAATGGTTTTGACTGATTTCACTCCAAAGTTTTGTATGTTCAAGTTCGGCCGCTTTATCAGCATTCTTAAAACCGTCTTTTTCGATTAGATCCGGGCGTGGGTTACCACCATTCATACAAACCAAGCGATCGAACATCAGTTTTAAATTGCTGGTCGGTCCGTTCCAATTAACGGGGCTAATGATGGCCCAAGCATCCGCAGCTTCTAGCCGCGCATACATATCTAGATTCCACAAAAGATCGGGCATTTTTTTATCATTGGGCGCGTAACAATTGCAGGGCCAGCAGCACAAAGCCATAGATGATGAAACACAAGCATTACATGGTTGAATCCGCTCGCGGTCTTTCACATTGCCAAGATCTTCAAAGTCGATGATCCAATCTTTAGGCAATCGATCCATCATATGCTTCATGAGAGCGCTGGATTTGGAATCGCGTTGCGGCCAATCCTTTTTTCGGCGCTGTGAGCCGGATAAAATAAGAACACGAAACTTTTGATTTTCCTGGGCCTGCATATTTTTTAAACGAATATTTTTGCCACCCTGTTCCAGAAGCTTTAAAAGCGCGCACGCGGGTTCAAACGATAAGGCCAAAATATTCAATCAAATCAGTGGCTTTCTATTTATAAATAATTTCCATAATATATACCAAATTTTAATTAAATTTTGCTAAAATGCACTTAAGTTATTGATAATAAACGATTTTATTAACCTGCCGTTTACCGCTCCGGGCGTATCCTAATCTCAACAATCAAAAACAAAAAGAGATACGGGAATGCTGCCTAACCAAATCATCAATCACGAACATGCGAGCGTTTTGCCGGTTGATACGTTTTACGATCTGGCCGTAGAAAAACTGCTTGAGACGCATGAGAAACTCGACCAACTGCCGAAGAACCCGTTTGGCGATGACACGCCAAATTTGACCGCCCTGAAAGGCGATCTGGGTATTCCGACCAGCGATACTGAAATTCTGTCGCAGATTATGCAGAACGCCGTCATCGGCGCGCTTGCCGGAACTTTCGGTGTCGTGGCACATTCCGCCACGGCAAACGCCATTGATTTCGGCATCAGCATGATGTCTGAAAGCAAGAATGAAAATACGCCGCGCCAGACCTTCAAACGCGCGTCTGATCACAAACCGACCAACGGTTTTCGTGCCACCTTTAAAAAGGCGCATGAGCCTGCCAAGAAACCGGCAATGCCGCATACGAATATTTTGCGCCAGGCCATGATGAAAAAACAAATGGCGTCGTATAAAAACACGCTGCAAACGCGCAAACGCCTGGAACGCCAATTGGCAGATCTTAAAGAAAAGATCCAACTCCTGAACATTTATAAGAAACAGGACATTTCCTATGTGAAATTGTCAGCCGATGGCAAAGAACTGACACCGATTAACGGTAAACCGCGCTTTGTATTCGAAATGGAACGTAAGAAACACGAAAACCGCATGGCTTATGAGCGTCAATTTAACGCACCGGCCCCCCGTTTGGCGGCTTAAAGCACCAAGGATTCGTTGATCCCGATTAAGCCCCGCATTTTAGCGGGGCTTTTTCTATGCTACGATTCAAGGACGATGTATCCGTTAAGCACCACGATGCTCCGTGAAAAATTCATTATCCGTGAAGGTGATGGAAAAGCGGAGCCTATGATCGCCGTCGGCAATCGTTTGGCCCTACCCCTTATTTCCAAATCCGGAAAATCAGAAGAACGTTTGGTCGTGCGCGGGCAAAACATGCATACAACGCTTCGTATGGCCGCAATGATCACGCGCACCTTTTATAATGATGGCCCCATTCTGCATCGCAGCCCGTCTTACCCATGGGGACCGAATTGGCAAGAATGGGTGCCGGACCATGAAACCGAAAACAATGAACGTAATTGGATTGCTGTTTATAGCGGCGGGCGTCCGATTTTTAAGGGCGGCAATTACCATCCATTCCTGGATATCATCGAACAATGCGATGCGCGCAACCGTGACGAATATGATCGTGCCGTATCGATTGCTGAAGCTGCCTTCAATCAAGCGGGGCGCGGCGTATCGATTGATCATCACACAACCATCGCCATGGTATTTGGCGGCGCGGAAGATAAGACGCGCGTGGGCTTGATTTACCGCAACCCACAACATTCATCGACCTTCAATTTCAATGTCGAAGCCCCTTTGAGCAATAAAACCAGAATCAAAGCCAAAAATGCTGACCCGCATAAAAGCTTAATGCATGCCGCGGCCTGGCTTGAGCTGGTGCAATTATCCGTATCGGCCGGCTTTTATAAAGCCAGGCGCGCGGACGTAACGGCCAATCTGCCGCCCTTATCCACCATTCAGGGCCGTTTAGGCAAATTAAACGGGGAAATTGAAGGGTTTGAGCAAAATTATGAGGTCGGATACCGGCCAGAGCGCCCGGAAATGTTGGCGCTGATTGACGAAACCGCGCATTACGCGCAGGGTATCAAGGGTTAAGAATAAACTAAGTATTTATGTCTTATACTAATTAAATTCGTGTATTTCGAGGGGCCCCTGCTATGAAGCTGTTTTTATCTGCATTGATGATTGCTGTTTTGTCTTTTGCGCCAAGTCTTGCACATGCCGCTGCCAGTATCGTCGGCAAAGTACTTGAGGTTGAAGGCAGCGCTCAAATCACCGATGCGAATGGTCAAACCTATGACGCTGAATTCGGCACCCCCGTCCATGCACAAGATATTCTGACGACCGGTCCAAAGGCTAAGCTTTATATTCAGTTCATCGATAACACGGAATTCACCCTATCCGAAAATGCGCAATTCACGGTGGAGGAATATAACTTCAACGAAAAAGATGCGTCTAAAAACTATGCCACCTATTCTGTTTTGGAAGGCGCGTTTTTATATGTGAGCGGCCTGGTCGCCAAAAAGAAAAATCCCGATGTGAAGGTCAATATTCCGCAAGGGTCCATTGGTATTCGCGGCACCAAATTTTGGGGTGGGATGGTCGACGGCAAATATGGCGTAATCGTAGGTGAAGGCAAAGTCACCGTGAAAAATAAGGCCGGTTCGGCGACCTTGATCAAAGGCCAAGGCACCACTTTGCTTGACCGCGTTACTAAGCCGGAAGCGCCGAAAAAATGGACGCCGGAAAAAATTGCCCGAGCAACCGCTACGGTAACCTTAAAAGACCCTAGCATTGTTGGCGCGCGCATGATTGAAGCGCGTAAAGAGCAAGCCGAATTGCGTGCCGAACACGTTCAAGCGCAAGCAGACGTTGCGCGCGTTGACCCTGCTGTGTTGGAAGAACGCGTCGAGCAAAAGATTCTCATGATCCATCCGGAAATGCGTCCTGATCTGCAGGAAGAAGAAGCCAAAGCCAAAGCTGAAGAAGAGGCGAAAGCCAAAGCTGATGCTGAAGCCGCTAAAGCCAAAGAAGATGACGACGATGATCTACGTGATCGTTTGAAACAAGACCCTCTGAACAGTGTTGACCAAAGCACAATGATCAATCGCTTGAACAGTACGGAGACGACGGTTGAAACGACGGTTAAAGAAACCGCAACATCTCCTACAAGTGCGGTG
>DATCRN010000197.1:0-4278 GCA_036568945.1 Alphaproteobacteria bacterium
CCAATGGGATGCCGGTCAGACATTGATGATGCATGCGTTCGATCGTGGCCTTAAAGCCGCCGTTACACCGAATACGCCGATGCCGGATGAAACGTCGCTGGTCGATGCGTTGCGCAATATGATCAATAACCTAAAATCGACCAAGCGTGCGCTTTTGGCACATATGCTGACCCTGCCCGATGACTCGATTATCGCAGCCGCGCATCAACCGACTAACCCGAGCGCCATTCATGCCGTACGCAATGCGCTGGAATCTGCAATTGCCTTTGGTCTTAAGGATGAATGGACGTCACTGTACAAAGACAATGCACCGACCTCACCGGATTTCAGTTTGGAACCAGATGCGGTTGCACGTCGAGCGCTGCGTAACATCGCCCTATTTTATTTGACCAAGGCAATGCCAGCGGAAGGATTTGGTTTGGCCAAATCGCAATACGAACACGCAACCAATATGACCGACCGTCTGGGCGCCATCAAAGCTGTCATTGAAACATCCGATCCGCTGCGTGATGACTTCCTCAAAGATTTCTATGGACGCTTCCAACAGCATCCGCTGGTGGTCGACAAATGGTTCATGGTCCAGGCATCTGCCGCACGTCCCACCATCGTGCATGACATCAAGGCACTGATGGAGCATCCAGCCTTCGGTATTAAAAACCCCAATCGCGTCCGGGCTTTGATCGGCGCGTTTGCTATGCGCAATATGGCCGGTTTCCACCATCCGTCAGGTGATGGTTATAAGCTTGTCGCCGATGTGGTTATTCAGCTGAACACCATAAACCCACAGGTCGGCGCGCGTTTGCTAATGCCTATGCGGCAATGGAAGACCTTCACGCCGGAACTAGCGGATAAAATGAAGGCAGAGCTAACAAGAATCCTGCATTCTGGTGATCTGTCGCCTGACATCTTTGAAGTCGTCAGCAAAACATTGAACGGGTAACCAAGTTTAGCCTCATGCCGAGTTGCACATACGAAAAGCGTTTTAGCGTACCGGTCGCCGGTATCGATGAAGCAGGCCGCGGCCCGCTCGCAGGACCCGTCGTTGCCGCGTGTGTGCATATTCCGAACCATACTTTCCCCGGCATTCGCAAAGTTAAAGACAGCAAGCAATTAAACGGTTTGCAGCGCGAGGCATTGTTCACCGAGATCACGCGCCATTGCGCCTTTGGTATTGCGGTGGCCGATGTCGAAGAAATCGACACAATCAATATTTTAGAAGCGTCATTTTTAGCTATGCACCGCGCAGTGGATGCCATGCATCTGGCCTTCAATGTCGGTATCAACACCTTCCTGATTGACGGCAATATGAAACCGCGCGGGATGGAAGCGCATGATTGTCACCCGATCATTAAAGGCGATGATAAATCCTATTCCATCGCGTGTGCTTCCATACTGGCTAAAGTCACGCGCGACCGCATCATGCGTCAGTTGCATGAAGACTTCCCACACTACGGATGGAATACCAATGTCGGCTATTCAACACCAGACCATTGGGAAGCCTTAAATAAACATGGGCCCTGCCAACATCACCGCCAGTCGTTTGACCCTGTACGCGCTATTATCCCTCCGCCGCTCAAACGGGCGACTTACAAAGACGGATTATTTGATTAAATCAATCAGTCTGTGTGCATCTTTCGGTGCATGGGCTTTTTGATCGTTGTCGAAATAGACAAACACATCCAATTTATTCTTCTGCCAGTCTTTGATCCAACCTGCATACTTCTTAAGGCGCGGCACGGAATAGTTGCCGGAATAAGCCTGTTTATGCATACCGTGCAGACGCAGATATGCAAAATCCGCCGTTATATTCTCAGGTGATTCAAAACCTTTGAAGTCGTAAATACAGTGGCAGGCATTGTGTTTATGCAGAATCTCGAAGATTTCATCATTTAGCCAAGTTTGGTCGCGCAGCTCAAATGCGTAACGGTGACTTTTGGGTAGGGCCTTTAAAAATGTTTTCAAGCGTTCCGGATTTGCTTTCCAACGCGGGGGCAATTGAAACAAAATAGGTCCTAGTTTTTCTTCAAGCGCATCGGCAAAGGTAAAAAAGCGTTTGATGGAATCTTTATCAACCTTCAACTTTTTCATATGCGTAATAAAACGTGACGCTTTGACCGCAAACACAAAATCCTTCGGCGTTTGCGCGTACCAATTTTTTGCTGTTTTTACTTCCGGCAAATTGTAGAAACTGTTATTGACTTCGGTCGTCTTAAAATGAGTGCTGTAAGTTTTTAAGAGATCCTTTTGTTTGGTGCCTTCGGGATAAAAACTGCCAAGCCAGCCGTCGTAATTCCAACCTGATGTGCCAATGCGAATACTCATGCGCCCTTAACGGCTGCAAAAGTTTTTACGTTCCAAAAATGTGAATCAAATCATTGATTTGACTCAGTTTTTTAACCTGAATCCCATTGATTCAACTGACTCTTTTGTATTTTTTGCTTGACCAGAGAATCGAGATGTGAGCCTGTATGATTCGTTAAATCACTTCGGGGACATCGATGAAAAAGAATACTGTTGCGAAACTGCAAGCTGTTACGGGTACCATCCAGATTGCAGATCGTCTCGACAGTATCATTAAGGGCGATTGCATTTCCTCCATGCAGTCCCTGCCCGACAAATCGATTGATCTGATCTTTGCTGATCCTCCCTACAACATGCAACTCGGTGGCGACCTCAAACGCCCTGACAATTCACACGTCGATGCTGTAACCGATGCTTGGGACCAATATGAATCCTTTGAGGCATATGATCGTTTCACCAACGCGTGGTTGCGTGAAGCGCGCCGCGTTTTGAAAGATAACGGCGCGATTTGGGTGATCGGTTCCTACCACAACATTTTCCGCGTCGGCACAGCTTTGCAAGACGCGGGCTTCTGGATTCAAAACGATATCATCTGGCGCAAGGCAAACCCGATGCCGAATTTCCGCGGCACACGCTTTACCAATGCCCATGAAACCCTGATTTGGGCCACGAAATCCGCGGATTCCAAGGCAACCTTCCACTACGAGTTTTTGAAAGAGGTAAATGATGGCGTTCAAATGCGTTCTGATGACTGGTTTATCCCAATCTGCTCCGGCGATGAGCGTCTGCGCGGCGATCAGGACGATAAAATCCACTCGACGCAGAAGCCTGAGGAACTCCTCAAACGCGTCATATTATCTACGACGCGCCCCGGTGATGTGATCCTCGATCCGTTCTTCGGCTCGGGCACCACAGGTGCGGTCGCCAAAAAACTCGATCGTCATTTCATTGGCCTTGAGCGCGAAGACAAATACATTAAGGCCGCAACCGCGCGCATCAAGATCGTTGAGCCGCAAACGGGACCGGATGGTTTTGTGCCGTTTGAAGCCAAACGTGAGAAGGTGCGTGTGTCCCTTCTCCAAGTCATTGAGGCCGGCATTTTGAAGGCCGGGGAAACGGTCACAGATAAAATGGGTCGTCATGCGGCCACCATTTGCGCAGACGGTTTGTTGATAGCCGAAGACGGATCCCATAAATCCATTCATAAATTAGGCGCTATGGTCATGGATCAGGAAAGCATGAACGGCTGGTCGTTCTGGCATCTGGAACGCGGCGGCCGCAAAATCGTCCTGGACGAGTACCGCGAAGCCGCCAGAAAGCAGCTCTTCGGCAATACACATGGCCAAAAATCAATGCTTTTACCCATCAAAGGGAAACGCTAAGGTACGCCGTTATGAACGGCATCCCTTTTCCCCATATCGACCCGATCGCCTTTGCTATCGGCCCTATCCAAATTCATTGGTATGCTCTTGCGTACTTGATCGGATTTTTAGGCGGATGGTTGGTTGCATCACAAATCGTGAAGCGTTGGGGTGCTGCAAGCCCGGTTAAGGTCAGCGTTCTTGAAGATCTTTTGCCGTGGTGCATTCTGGGCACCATCTTGGGCGGACGATTGATTTACATTCTGGTCTATAATCCGACTTTGTATTGGTACAATCCGCTCGATATTTTCAAACTATGGCAAGGCGGCATGTCGTTCCACGGCGGTTTGGTCGGCGTGATCCTCGCGATTTATTTATTCGCGCACGCTAAAAAATTTCCATTCCTTGCCGTTACCGATATCGCAGCAGTCGTCACACCCATCGGCTTGTTCTTTGGCCGTATTGCCAATTTTGTAAATGGTGAATTGTTTGGCCGGATCACGGATATGCCATGGGGTGTCATTTTCCCACAAGGCGGGCCTTTGCCGCGTCACCCAAGCCAGCTTTATGAAGCATTGCTGGAAGGTTTGGTGTTATTTATTGCGCTCATCATTCT
>DATCRN010000198.1:0-7087 GCA_036568945.1 Alphaproteobacteria bacterium
GGGTGTTGTCGATTCTGTTGAAAATCGCCTGACATTCGTAGCGGGCGGCGTGATCATGCCCAAAACAACCCTAAGCATGGCTGAACGCTTGTATGAAATCGATGCGGGTCTGACTAAGGTGATTGACCTATATCAGCCACACGAGGCTGCTATTGAAGAAACATTTTCGAACATGAACGCGGCTTCTACCCTTAAATTGGGTATGGCCCGTGGCGCTGCCTTTTTAGCCCCGGCAAGAGCAGGGATGCCGGTAGCTGAATATGCCGCGAACCTTATTAAAAAATCCGTGGTGGGCAATGGCCACGCCTCTAAAGATCAAATCCAAATGATGGTGAAAATCCTTTTACCCGCGGCAACCTTCGATAAAGCCGATACTGCAGATGCGTTGGCAATCGCCATCACGCATGCGCATCACCGCCAAATGATCGCGGCTTAGATTTTACCAAAACGCCTCTGCTGGGACAGAGATGGTGTTGCCTGTATAGAGGGCAGAGCCCGTGCCGCGAAGCATACGGACCTCGTCAATCCAGCCTGTTAGCGCGTATGTGGAGGTGCCGCGCTGGTTGCGATACGTTCCAAGGGTCATACCGCCTTCTTCAGCACTCGTATAACCGCTGGCCTGGGAAACCTCCGTACCGTCTAGGTATGTACGGATAACACCGCCGCTGGTTCTCGAAAATGCAACGTGGTGCCAAGCTGCTTTAGTAAAGCTAGTGCTGGTTTGGTAGGTCCCGTTGAAATGGCCTCTGAAGTTGGCGCCCCCTGTCATTTCCAAGAACATACCGACACCGCTGGGCCCCAGATCGACGAAACCAACCAGCGGGTCGCTACCCGAGGCGACATAGACCCACATTTCGATCATGAATTCGCCAGGCTGATCCCAATACGATGTGTTGTCGCTATAAAGATAATCGCCGGCGCCATCGAAATAACAGCTGGCCGTGCCAAATTTTTTGCGGCCCGTATCGGTGATGGTATTGCCGCCTGCTGAAAGGGCGGGGCCTGTACCAGGGTTGCTAAAGGTGGTGCCACCATCGGTGCCGTCGCAATGCAATAACAACGTCATTTCCCCGCAAGTAGCGACACTTACGCCGGCAGGCGGATTATTTACGAAAGTTTGCCACTCGGTCAGGGTTTTTGTAGGGACGAAAAGAGATTTGTTGCTGGCATGGTTGTTGGTAACCCTACGGCAACCGCCCCATTCATCAATTGTGACTGTCGCACCGTCTGCGACTGTATAGGAATTAGCGGCCCGCGCGTCTGGGGCAAAAAAGACACTGACAAAAGCAGCTAAAGCGGCGAGTAACAAGAACTTACAATAAATTTTGACCATGTCTTGATACAGGCCCTCCAATAAAGATAAGCACCTATTATTATACAAGAAACTGGTATTAAAAATGCCTAAAAAGCGTCGACACCCTTGCTTTTACTTATATGCACGCGCATCATAGAACAAAACGAGAATACAGGACATGATCGGCAAGCTGACAGGGACTATCGACCAAATTACGGGTAACACGCTTATTCTTGACGTGAATGGCGTGGGGTATGTCGTCGGTTGCGGCGCGCGCACACTCGGCGCGATTGGATCGGCAGGTGATCCATGCTCACTTCTCATCGAAACGATCGTGCGAGAAGACGCGATCACCCTTTATGGCTTTGCCGATGCGATCGAACGTCATTGGTTTAAAACGCTTACGACGGTACAAGGCGTCGGCCCAAAAGTCGGCCTCTCTATTTTATCTGCGGTTACACCGGATCAATTATCCCTAGCGATCGGTGCAAAAGATTCCGCAATGCTGACGCGCGCTGATGGTGTGGGTCCCAAACTTGCACAACGCATTGTGATGGAACTCAAAGATAAAGCTGTGGCACCTGCGGTTGCGATTGCTATTCCTACAGCACCCGAAACCAAGCAAAAGCGCGCGAAATCTGCGGCGAATGATGCACCAGCACCAAACTTCACCGAGGATGCGGTATCGGCGTTAGTCAATTTGGGGTATGGGCGCTCTGAAGCCTATCAAGCTGTAGCCGGCGTTATTGCGCGCGGCGATGTAAAAGATTTAAGCGCACTCATCACTCAATCGCTTAAGGAGATGGCGGCATGAGGGCGGAAGCATTAGCCACCGAAGTGTTAGACACAGACCCGGTCGATCAAGCCTTGCGTCCACAAAGCTTGAATGATTTCACAGGTCAAAAACAACTCAAAGAAAACCTTGCGGTCTTCATCGCCGCGGCGCGCGCACGCAAGGAGGCGCTGGATCACGTTCTTTTGCATGGTCCTCCGGGCCTCGGTAAAACCACGCTTGCGCAAATTATCGCACGCGAACTTGGTGTTGGTTTCAAGGCGACCTCTGGTCCTGTTATTGCGCGGGCGGGGGATCTGGCCGCGATTTTAACGAACCTTCAGCCGATGGACGTATTGTTCATCGATGAGATTCATCGGCTTAATCCAGTCGTTGAGGAAATCCTCTATCCCGCGATGGAAGACGGTAAACTCGACATCATGATTGGCGAAGGCCCTGCTGCTCGCAGCGTGCAAATTGATCTGCCGCCATTCACGCTGGTGGCGGCGACCACGCGTTCCGGCCTTTTGACAACACCTTTGCGTGAACGTTTTGGTATTCCGCTGCGCTTGGAATTTTATGATCACGACGATCTTTGCAGTATCGTTACCCGCGCCGCTAAAATCATGGGCGCGCCGCTCGCCAATGACGGTGCGATGGAAATCGCTAAACGTGCACGTGGTACGCCGCGTATCGCAGGTCGCTTGGTGCGTCGCGTCCGCGATTTTGCGCAAGTCGATAATCATAAATCGGTAACATCAGTGATCGCGGACGTTGCGCTTAAACGTTTGGATATTGATGCAAACGGCCTTGATGCGATGGACCGGCGGTATCTCAAAACCATCATCGATCATTATGATGGCGGTCCGGTGGGCGTTGAAACCATGGCTGCCACGCTTTCCGAAGAGCGTGATGTCATTGAAGATGTGATTGAGCCGTATCTGATTCAACAAGGCCTCGTACAACGTACGCCACGCGGACGCTGTATAACGGCAGGGGGATATCGTGCGATAGGTCTGAATGCGCCCGCGCGTCCGAAAACGGATGATTTATTTTCCTGATGTTACCCTTAATTGCCATCTGGACGTCCAATCCGGTCTTAATTCGACGAAAATTACGTTCGCGAGAATATAATATTCGATCTCTGTTTTATGCGCATGGCATGATCCCGGGCGTGGATGAAAAGGTGCTGATCAGCATCGTGGATGAATTTGGCCGCGCGGCAGAACGTTTCCCTGACGATAAAACCGCCTTTCTGTTGGCGATCAATTCTCGTGTTAGTTTGAATATTTTATCAGGGCAGGGCTTGGACCTGCCGAAAGATGCGTTGGATAAACCATATAAGGAGGCTGAGAAAATCATCCCCCTCCTTAATCGTGCACATCCGTCCCGCCAAATCATCACGGCGACTTTCGATGATACGGATCCAGGCCCTTTATACCGGACGCTTTCCGTACCGGGCGGGGGTATCGCCATTCCTTATGCCTTTACAATGCAAGGAAATGCGCCTGTCCCGCTTTAGGCCTTTATTCTGTCACGATTTCCAGCCACTCTGAGCCTGTTAAGACAATCAAACGGGGTTTTGCCATGAAAAAGTTTTTGCTTTTGCTTGCGTGCATATTGACGCTTTCCGCTTGTGATGACTCATCCGATCAATCGCGAGAAGGCTATGCAGGCAATGCGTCAAGCGCAGGCGGTGGAATGAATTTCTATGCTGCCAAAGTGGCGTCACCGGCACCATCAGCTGCACCTATGCGGGCTGAAGCCGCGATGGATGTAGCTGCGCAAGCGCCATCCTCTATGGTTCTAGATCGAAAAACGCTTGGTAATCGTAAGATTGCCGAAACGCATAATTTGAGCATCGAAACATCGCCCGAAGATCTGCAACCGCGTTATCAGCGCGATTTTAATGAATGCGTGAAGCGTGGCTGCCAAATCATGAACTCAAACATTGCCTCTGAATCCGGCGGACAAATCCAAGCGCGCATAGACCCCGAAAAACTCGGCGCTTTCCTTGATTTCCTGGCCGAAGGCCCTGGCAAGATCGAGAGCCACCAAGTATCGGCAGACGATTATACGATGGAATATTCGGATGTCAGCGTAACGCTCGAAAACCTCAAAAATCTGCACGATCGTATGAGTGCGCTTTTGACGCGTGCGGAAGCGATCGATGATATTTTACGCATCGAGCAAGAGCTTAATCGCATCCAAACACAAATGGATCAAAACACGGCACGTTTGCGTATTTTGCAAACCATGACGCAAATGGCAACCGTATACATCAGCTACTCGGTGCAATACAGTCCAGCAGATATCAAACCATATGAACTAAAAAACACCTGGAAAAATGCTGTGAACAAATTTCTGCGCGGCATCGATCATATGATTCAATTCATCGGCGCGACATTGCCATGGATTCCAGTGATCTTCATTAGTGTTTGGTTGGGTATTCGTGCTGTGCGGTTTGCCTTCGCTCGTGTATCGATCCGTCTGCCGTGGCGTAAAAACCAGAGATAAGCGAAGCACGCATAAAGGCATGCAAATTTTTGATGGAGCATGTTTTTCTTGAATTGGATCGCGATCAATGCGGCCTGTTACCTTGAAAAATGCCTGTTTCCGCCAAATTTCAGCGTGCCGCACTCGACCGTAATATGACGGTCGATACCGAAATCTTTAAAAGATCATTGAATGCTTGCCATCTCGAAGGCTTAGCATTGATTGATTTCGGCTGCGGCACGGGTAATCTTTTGCGCCTGCTGCGCGATTCAGATGCTGATGTTATTTATGCATTCGAGGTCGTTCCGCAAGACATTGCACCGGACATTATCGCCTGGTCTCAAGATGAAAATGCGAAGCCGCGCCTCATTATCAATCCGCCGGAATTTAAATTTGATGCCTATGGTATCGAGGGTGATCTAACCAATTACGATTATTTCGCATTGCTCGCAGGGCATCAGCGTTTTGGCATTATCGGTAATCCACCGTATTTTCTTTACAATCGTGTTCTATCTTTGACGGGAAACAATCTCGCGGACGGCAATGAAAATTTCACACACTTCGCGGGTAAATTCGCAGGTGCGTTGATGATCACGAGTGCAGGGCGCCTACGCAATCATCCCGGCTGGATAATCAAAGGTGTGATGAACCCGGATGACTTCGATCCGCCGGCAGGTAATTTGCAATATGTGGTTCAAACCGGTTTTGCTGTGGCTTCTGCCGCATCTGACGTTGCCATTCCGCAAAATGCACCTGCGCAAAAATACGTCAGTATTAATAACCGTATGGCTGAAGCGGACGAGAGCGATGCTTACCCGGAAATGTGGGCACAGTTGGATTCCCTAAAAGCCGCCGTGTTACGGCTATCTATACATTAGGGCGTATAGCGGTAATAAGTGTAATTTTCTTCGAGATCGCCGATTTTTAAAGTCGCCGGATCAATGAAGAACCCGACTTTTTCGCTATCATTCGGGACAAAGCCATTCCGCTCCAACAATTCGCGGGCAATCGGGTGATGGTTCTGCACGCACGCATCGATGAAGTCTTGAGCTGGATCTAAACGGCTTTTGACAATCGTGATCATCATGTCGGCCAATGTCGCCTTGCCATCCAAACGTGCTGCGTGGTGACGCCAATCTTGACGTATACCGATCCAATTGAGGCGCAGAAAATTCGGACCGCCGCGTGACCGCTCGGCAAAAGTATGCTGATGACCGGACATGGCTGTTGCGAACGCTAGACCGACAAAATTCTCGCCATCTTCTGCCACTAAGTTGATGTAACGATCCTGTGCTTCTAAACGGTCCTGCAGACCACGGTCAGTGAATTGCCAATTCCATACGGCGCGCTCTAATGCCGTGACGCCTTTGGTCTTGCCTGCAATATCGTGGAAAAGGCTGCTGATGGGCTGCCGGTCGCGGAGTTCGGCATCGCCAATAGTGCAAATAGGGAAGCTATGGGTGCGTTTAATCATTATGAATAACTATAAAACCGAGCCCAACCTGTCAAATTTCCCTATTCGCCCTATAGTCAGGGCGTGAATTCTTGTTTTAAATGAAGGCCATGACCGAATCTCACCCCATCTCCGCCATCAGCAAGCTTCCAGTGCGTATTTATTATGAAGATACGGATGCGGGCGGCATCGTGTATCACGCCTCGTATATCAAGTTTGCGGAGCGTGCGCGGTCGGAATTTTTGCGTGAGTGGGGCGTTCCGGCGCGATCACTGTTGCCTGATCATCAATTTCAAATCGTAGTAAGGCATTTGGCGGCGGATTATTTCGCGCCTGCCTACCTGGATGATTTATTAAATATTGAATCCTGCGTCATTGACCTTGGTAATGCCTCATTTACCATGGATCAAAAGATAACGCGGGACGGGATAGCCATCGCTGACTTAAAAGTCGTGTTGGTTTGCGTGAATACGAATGGTAAACCCATTCGTGTACCGGATGTTTTGCGTAGTAAGATACAAAAAGGAAATGAATAATGAGTGGAGCTGTTGAAATTCCGGAACGCGCTGTAGACGCCGCCGCTTTGGCGGGTTCTGTGCATCATAGTCTATCGCCTTTTGGCTTGTTCTTGAATGCCGATATGGTAGGCAAGCTGGTGATCCTGATGCTGGTGTTCGCATCAGTGTGGTGTTGGGCGATCATTTTTGAAAAGATACGCTCTTTAAAATCCACCAAGCGTCGCGCCGATAAGTTTGAAGAGGCGTTTTGGTCCGGTGAACCGCTCGATAAACTTTATGACCGCGTCAAACAATCGCGCCCCGATCCGATTTTGAAAACGTTTCTGGCCGGTATGGAAGAATGGCGTCTTGGCATGGCCGATACCAAAGGTGGCGGCAGTGATGGTCTTGGAACCAACCTGCAGCAACGTATCGAACGTTCCATGTCTGTCGCAATTGGCCGTGAAATGGAAAAGCTAGAGCGCAACATGACGTTCCTTGCCAACGTCGGTTCCGCAGCTCCTTTTATCGGTCTGTTCGGGACTGTGTGGGGAATTATGCGCTCCTTCACCGCC
>DATCRN010000199.1:0-3500 GCA_036568945.1 Alphaproteobacteria bacterium
TTTCGGTGCTGATAAACCAGACGCTCCGACGCCCAATTCATAAAAAGACCCCGGCGTTTTAGCCGGGGTTATTTTTATGAGGAGGGACCACTATTAAATCTTAAACCGGATGTTGTTGCAGAACCTGCAAAAGGACATCGTTGATCTTGTCTTTGCCCATCACTTTTTGACTGACGCTTACCAAGCGCGCCTTCAACATCGACACTTTCACGACACCGCCCTCCATAGAGGATTTTTTGGACAAGGTGCCGTACATGTCGGACAAATAGGCATCAGCCAGTTTGGGCAGATTGGCCCGCACTTCTTCCGCATTTACCGGGTCGTTGACCTGGATGGAGACCACCAGCGAAATCGTCTGCGAAATACCGTCGCGATCGATAATCGGCAAAATAATCGGATCCATCGAAATATAAGAAATTTGCGGGACGCCATCTGCGCTCTCGGTAGATTTCTTTTCACCTCCGGAGGCGTAGGCCGGCTGCGCATAAATATTCGCGCCGAAACTCACCCCAAGGAGCAGCATAAAGACCAAAAATGGTATTAGAGAACGCTTCAAGAAATCCCCGTATCTTACTTTAAAGTCTTGGTTTTCCGCCATAGGGGCGGTGCTGCAACGCAGCGTCCAAGCCATAGAAACCAGTATGCGACGAGTCGTATTAAGAAGAGGTGTTAAATGCCTAAAATTGTATCCATTTTAGCAAAAAATCAGATCGATAAAAAGCCCGGCATTGTTAACGAATTCTTAGCGAAGCATTAACCTTTTGTATATTAACATAAGATCATAAGGGCGAATGCTCGTGGGGCTAAAAGGGACGGGGAAACGATGATCTATCTACTTTGCCATTTACAATTATGGGTTTTGGAGCGCATGCGATTGTTGTTCGCTGTGGCGAGCCTCGGCGCTCTCTATAAAGTTGGCACGATTTGGTACGACAATGCGCAAATGATCCAAGTGATTGTTGGCGCTTAATTTAATAGCTTTCCATACTCATAGGATAAAACACTGGATAAGTGTGGTTTATCTCTATTGAACCTTAACCTCATCATTATACTCGGCTTAGAAGCAGCATAAAAAACCGCATGAAGATGCGTTTTTGTGGCTGTTCACTCATTCAAGGGTTGTTGTTAAGCCTTGCATGTCGGTTTTGGGAGGCCCGTTCCGGCATCTATGCCTAGCGGCGAATGTTCGCCGTGCCGTTTCTGATGAGTGGGCGGTTTGATCTATCACCGAGGTGTCTTCATTCGGCATGACCGGTGTTGGGGAGGTTAAATTGAGATGTTTTAATAGCACCAAGTCTATGATGCGCATTTTTTTCCTATTTCTTTTTGTTTTGGCGATGCCGAACATTGCCTATGCCGCTTGCGCAGGTCCCGCGGGGGTCAAAGGCGAGTTCGTCTATAACGATGATTATAATACGTTGCAGTTCTGCGACGGCACTAACTGGATTGGTATGACCGGCTCCGGCGGCGGTGGCGGCGCGGGGGTCACGGACGGCGACAAAGGCGATATCACCGTATCCGGTTCCGGTGCATCGTGGATGATCGATGACGACGTCCTGGATTTCACAGAATTTAAAGATGCGCTGTCTTTGGATGCATCAACCGATATCGCGATTAGCGGATCGATGGTGTTGTCGTTGACCAACAGCGGCACAGGCAATTCCTTCGTCGTGAATGACCAGGCATCCGATACGACACCGTTTGTCATCGATGCCGCAGGAAATGTCGGTATCGGTCTGACCACACCAACCCAGGCGCTGGACGTCGCAGGCAAAATCACTGGTAATTCGATGATTATGAAAGCGGTTACGGGTGCTGCGAATCCGACTGCGGGCGCAGGCGGTTGGCTTACCAACGGCACCAATGTTTGGCGCACATCAGGCCGCGTTGGGATTGGAACGGCAAGCCCTGGAACTGAATTACACGTGGATGGCGGTACGGGTTGGGGGCAAGTATCGGTATGGGGCGAACTAGGGCCTGGCGTTCGTCTGAAAGACACGAATGCGCCCGTTAATGCCAAAGAATTTTTAATTCGCTCCGATGGCGGTAAAACATATTTCTTTAGTCTCACCGATGGCGGCGGTGTTCAGGCAACGCCAATGGTCATCGATAACTTGACTGGCAATGTCGGTGTTAAAGTATCTCCGGTGACGGAGTTTCAAGTAGGTCAGGCGCTTACATTCAACGGCAATTGGCCAGGCGTTAACTTCAACATCGAAAACAACGCCAACCTAAAATACATTATCAGTGATTCCGCATCGAATATTTTGCAGGACTACGGCGCTGATGGTCTTGCATTTAATACTTATCCAGTGGGTACGGCAGGTGCCACGGCGAGCGGTGGCACGCGCATGTTCATTCGAGGCAGCGATGGTAATGTTGGGATTGGAACGACAAGTCCCGGCGCGCGACTGCAAATTGCGGATGGCAACGATTCATTGGCGATTTGGCAGGGCGGGGGAGATAATACCATTTCAATCCAAACGCTATTGGACAACACAGCCCTTGGCAGCTACGGCACCTATGGCGGCGGGCAGAACCGAATGATCTTACAACCTCTTGTTGGGCAGGTTGGAATAGGCGTCGATCCGGTAACTTATAAATTGCATGTTGCGGGTGTGGTGGCTGGGAACGGCGCCTATGTGAACACCTCCGATGCGCGCCTAAAAAAAGATGTCGCGGATTTGGATTACGGGCTTGATGTCATTCAAAAGCTGCGCCCTGTGTCTTTCCACTGGATTGACCAAACAGAAGAATGGCAGCAAGGCCGCAAACTGGGGCTGATCGCACAGGAAGCCGAGAAAGTCGTGCCTGAAATTGTGACAACTGCAAAGGACACACAGGGTACAAAAAGCATTGCTTACGGCGATCTTTCGCCCATTCTGATCAAAGCCGTTCAAGAACAACAAAAACAGATCGAAGTATTGCAAGCGCGTATTGATCGATTGGAAGCAGGTAAATGAAAATGCGTCGTCTATTCCTTTCTCTTGGAGTTTTTGTGTCCGTGATGGGCGCGTCTGAAGCTGCAATGGCAGCTTGCGCTAATCCTGCAGGGGTCACGGGCGAATTCATTTACAACCAAGATTATAATTTGATGCAGTTCTGTGACGGCACCAACTGGGTTGGCATGGCCGGAGGCGCAGCTGGTGGTGGCGGCACAGGTGTGACCGACGGTGATAAAGGCGACATTACAGTATCCGGTTCCGGCGCGTCATGGATGATCGATGACGATATTCTGGATTTCACGGAATTGTCCGATGCAATGACATTAGATGCTAGCACGCGTATTACAGTGACTGGCAGCAACGTTCTGACCCTGACCAACACCGGTACAGGTAATAGTTTTGTGGTTGAAGACCAAGCGTCCGACACGACGCCGTTCGTCGTTGATGCGGCTGGGCAGGTTGGCATTGGGCTGACGACACCCACGCAGGCATTGGACGTTGCGGGCAAGGCCACCGCCACGGCTTTGATTGTCAAGGCGACGACAGGTGCCGCGG
>DATCRN010000200.1:0-9278 GCA_036568945.1 Alphaproteobacteria bacterium
AGCTTGCGCCGCGCCGATTTCTTGTGCGAGCGCTATAAAACGCCGTGCGCTGAGTTGTCGGTTTGGATTTTCGTCATAGGCGCTTTTCAGATTTTGAAATAAGGGTGTAGAAAAAAGATTTTTGACCCACGTATCTTCCACCAATTGATAAATGTCAGGGTAAGGTTGTGTCGCCAGCAATAGGGTGGCTACAAAATCGCGGCGGTCCAATTGTTCTTGTCTAGCAAAACTGGGTCGCGTGCCCAGTTTCTCGATCAGATCGTAACGGATATTTGTTGGGATTTGGGCAAGCTCGCTACCGTGCAATTTGCTAATGAGGCGAAATAAAGCCAAATCATCGCCTAAGGCAATATCATCCAGGCGCTTGCGCCAGTCGGCAATGATCTTATCTGGATCAAGCAGGTTTTTAGCCTTGCGACTAAAACGCGCGGCAATCCGCCTGGTGTTGCGTGGGGTTGTCATGGCGGCCACCATGCCGCAAAATGGGAAAATATGTCAAAATTTGAACTGAACGTCGAAAGCCTGCTGGAAGCCATCAAAATGGCGGAAAGCCCAATCTCTAAGCGTGATTTGGCTAGAATTTTCGGTCTTCGCGATGCGGCCAAAATCGAACTAAAACGCCTCCTGAAAAAGATGCAGGAAGCCGGGATGATCGAGCAATTACCGACCCGCTGCTATGTGGCGACTGACCCTGAGGCAAAGGATAAAGGCGGCAGACCATCCGTCATGATCCTGCGCGTGACCGAAGTGACCTTAGACGGAGATGTCTATGCAGCCGTTGTTGCCGAAGAAGATTCCGAAGATATGCCGGCACGCATTTTGGTGGAGCCCGGCAATCATGAGCACGGTGCACCCGGCATTGATGATCGCGTCTTGTGTCAAATCAAATATCGCAAAGATGGATCGGTCAGTGCGCGCGTGATGCGCAAACTCGGCGCTGTGCGTGATCGTTTGGTATTGGGTCGTGCAGCCAAAGCTGCGCACAACACATGGTGGCTGCAACCGGTCAATCGTAAAGAGCGCGAAGATTATATGTTGGCTGTGCCAATGGATCAGCAAGATGCGCTTGAGCACGGCGCGCTGGTCGAGGCGATTGTTGAAGACGGCAAAGCTTTAAAGCGCCCGCGCGCGCGCCTTCATGCCATTATTGGTCACGACGATGATCCAAAGGCGATCTCACTCATCGCTTTGCATGAACAAGGTTTGCGCGTCGCATTCCCAGAAGCTGTTATTGAGCAGACCGCTGATATGGTGGTGCCTGCCTTGGGCAAACGCGAAGATTTGCGCAAAATACCGTTGGTCACAATTGATGGCGCCGACGCGCGCGATTTCGATGACGCTGTATTCGCGGAAAAAAATGAAGATGGGTTCCACCTAATCGTTGCGATTGCCGATGTGGCGCATTATGTGACACCAGGATCACCATTGGATCGCGAAGCCTATAAACGCGGAAACTCGACCTACTTCCCCGACCGTGTCTTGCCGATGCTGCCGGAAAAATTGTCCAACGATCTTTGCAGTCTGCGTCCAAAAGAAGATCGTGCGTGCTTGGCAATGCATATGCAGATCGATATGGAGGGTAAGCTCCAATCTTATAAAGTCGTGCGCGGGCTGATGAAATCAGTTGCCCGTTTGACCTACGATCAAGTACAGGCGGCGTTTGACGGTGTCACCGATGCGACTACCGAAATTCTTTTGGAAACGGTTTTGAACCCTTTACGGGAAGCCTATAAAATTTTGGATGGGGCGCGGCAAAAGCGCGGGGCACTCGATTTAGATATGCCGGAGCGGCAAATTTTAATTGATGCTAAAGGCAATATGACTGGTGTGCGCAAACGCGCACGGTTCGATTCTCACAAACTGGTTGAAGAATTTATGATTTTGGCGAATGTGGCGGCCGCTATGGCGCTGGAAGCCAAAAGTGCTCCCTGCATCTACCGTATTCATGATACGCCATCATCGGAAAAATTAGATTCCGCGCGCAGCTTCTTAGAAGGTTTCGGTCTTAATTTGACAAAAGGCGCTGTTGTGAAACCCGCACTCTTCAACGGACTCTTGAAAAAAGTCGAAGGCAAAGATTTTGCGCCGCTCGTCAATCAAGTGATTTTACGCAGCCAGGCGCAGGCCGTCTATCACCCAGACAATATCGGGCACTTTGGATTGGCGCTTCAAAAATACGCACACTTCACATCACCCATTCGCCGTTATGCCGATTTGGTTGTGCACCGATCGCTGATCCGCGCTTATGGTTTGGGTGATGGAGGTTTAGAGGAAACGGAAGTTCACCGCATTCATGAAACAGCGGATCATATTTCGCAGACGGAACGAAATTCCATGGAAGCCGAGCGTGCATCTGTCGATCGCTTTACGGCGGCTTGGCTGGCCTCTCGCGTGGGAGAAAGTTTCACGGGGCGTATTTCCGGCGTGACGCGTTTTGGCTTGTTTGTTTCCTTGGATGAAACGGGCGCGGATGGTTTGGTCCCGATCCGCATGCTGCCGCAGGATTATTATATTCATTCCGAAGAACAGCATGCTTTGATCGGCCGTCGTACCGGTCGCCTATTCCGCCTATGCGCACCGGTGCGTGTGCGTGTTGTGGAAGCAGATCGTTTGACTGGGTCATCCGTGTTTGAACTCGAGAATGGCGAACAGGGGGCCGAGGTACCGGGTTACCATGGTCGCAAAATGCACCTATCTGCGCCGCGTGGTGACCGCCGCGATAAAAAACACAGCAGTCGCCATCAAAAACCCAAGAATCGCGGAAATGACCGTGGCGGTAAACATCACCCTACAAAACAGAAACATAAAAACCGTCACGATGATTGAAACTTTTTGCCGGGCTTGGCCGTAAGTGTGGCATGAACGATTTAACCGACATTACATACCGGGTATTATTTATCGCCATGCTGGCCTTTTTGGTGGGCATGGCCATGCCCGCTTTGGCGCAAGACCCAGGAAATGTGGGTGGCCCAGACGCCCCGACATCCCTGGAAGGCCGTGGCGCTATTGCGCCTTTGCCGGTACCTGATAACGGTCCTGTTACTGAAACCTCTATCGACACCACCCCGGGGGACGAAGTCCGCACCTTGCCGGAGGGTGGCTCAGACGCCACAGAAGCGGCCGATGATACGGCCCAAACGACGGCTGAGGCTGATGCAATAACCCCTAAAACGCCTGAAAAGCCCGAAAAACCCTGGTGGCGCTTCTGGTAAGGTCAATTTCCCTTGACGATGGCCCTTAAAATGGGCGATAAGCAGGGCCGAAATTCGATTTTGAAGGAAGTACTGCTATGGCCAAAAAGGGCGCAACCGTTAAGGTGAAGATGGTCTCGACCGCCGGGACCGGTTATTACTACGTCACGAAAGTGAACAAAAAGACCAAGACCGAAAAGCTGGTCAAAAAGAAATTCGACCCTCGTGCCAAGCACCCGACCACGGGCAAACCAGGCGCCCATGTCGACTTCAAAGAAGACAAGGTGAAGTAATTTAAAAAACCCGGCTTTAAATGCCGGGTTTTTTGTTGCGCTCATTTAAAACCAAAATCAGACAACTGAAGAATCCAACCAGGCCTGCCAACAATAATCCGCTGCGGTCATCGGCGCCGATAATTTCGACGTTCAAATGATTTTTTAAAAGCGTGCCGATGGTGAGCAGGCCGGCCATTGCGTAACCGTAAAATCCAGCAAATTGTAAAAGCCTATAGGTAATCATGATTTTTTATAGGCTTCAACTTTGCGCGCGATTTCATTGAGCGCCAAAATCAAACAGCCGCCAAAGACAATCACGCTGCCGATAATGACGGATGCGAGATAGGGTGCAAATGGTTCTGGGTCGTATCCGATTGCGGCACAAATGATACCGCCGATTGCGAATGACACGCCCAATCCTACACCGGTAAAGCCAGCCATTTTTAAAAGTTTGTACATGTTGTTATCCTTTCTATAGATGAAAGAACAACACGCGATCATGGTTCCGATTTAGCGAATTAAAGGCAATGTTATGAATTTGCCGCACGTTTTAAGCGATCATTGATGGCGAGGCCCAAACCTTCATTAGGGACAGGCATCACGGCAATGCTTTTGAACCCACCTTTATCCAGGCTGTGCAGATAACCAAAAAGATTGGCGGCCGCTTCGTGCAAATCGCTGCCTTCGCTTAAATTCTTTTTTTGCTGCGGCGAAAGAGTGCGGCCCAGTAAGGTGGGGCCAAACGCAAGCAAAGCTTCGCCGTCTTTCAGGTCAGTGGCATTCAAACGCACCGGCGTCTTCGGAGCATAATGTTTCAAGACTTGCCCAGGCGATTTAGGCGCGTCGTGATTGCCATCATCAATGTCGGGTTTCATGCCAAGCACGCGTGCGATATCTTCCGGCGTTACGGCGCCTGGTCGCAAAATCACTGGCGCCTCGCTCGTCAAATCGATCACGGTCGATTCTAGTCCAACCGTTGAGGCACCGGCGGCAACGATCAATTCAAGCGCGTCGCCCAAGCTGTCGGCCACATGTTGCGCAGTTGTGGGTGATAAAGTACCCGATGTATTGGCGGATGGCGCGGCAATCGGTTTACCGCTGGCGGCAATAATCTCGCGCGCTTCCTTAAGAGCAGGCATGCGCAAGGCGATGGTCGGCAAACCTGCGGTGGCGAGGTCAGATACCGGGCAATGTTCAGCTTTTGGCAAAATCATCGTGAGCGGGCCAGGCCATAAAGCGGCAGCGAGCATGTGTGCATTATCGTTGAAGATGCCGAGCACTTCTGCATCTTGGACGGATGCCACATGAATGATGAGGGGATTAAAAGCAGGGCGACCTTTAGCTGCAAAAATTCTAGCAACGGCTTTGCCGTCTGTCGCATCGGCCGCCAGGCCGTAGACCGTTTCGGTCGGTAGGCCCACTAAACCGCCGTCTGCCAGTATACGGCCGGCTTCGGCGATAATCTCAAGGGTGGGGGCGGCAATACGAACCATGCGCTTGTCTTAGCGGGAAAGCGCACGGTTTGTCGAGATTAGATAAAAGCAGGTGCTTCGCGGGTATGGCGCACCATTTTGGCCATGGGGCTCAGTTTGCGCTCGGCTTCGATCCGGGCGATGGGGCAGGAAAAGCTGTTACCGGCAAAAATATCGGCAGTCGCGTTAGGCATATTGTAGGTCATTGGTCACTCCAAAGTTTGTCGTTGAAGGACAATGTAGGCGACGTAAGTGGCTGGAAAAGGCGCAAGAAACGGATTTTGCGGGGAAAAGTTTTGGAAATCTTGGGGCAGGTCTGTAACGCCTTTGTACATTTTTTTGCGATTCTCCAGGGTTTGGCCTATATTCCGGCCCATGGGCGCAAATTTAAATTCATTGGGCTTCAACAAAGAACCGAAAGATACCCGCGTGGTCGTCGCCATGTCGGGCGGTGTCGATTCGTCCGTTGTCGCGGCCCTATTGCACGAAGAAGGCTATGACGTCATCGGCGTCACCTTACAACTTTATGATCACGGCCTGGCCCTTGAGAAAAAAGGCGCCTGCTGCGCCGGCCAAGATATTTACGACGCACAAATGGTCGCGCAAGCCAAAGGCTTCCCGCATTACGTGCTCAACTACGAAAATAAATTCTCCGACGCGGTCATGGAAGATTTTGCGGATTCGTATCTGCGCGGTGAAACGCCGATCCCGTGCGTACGCTGTAATCAGACCGTGAAATTCCGCGATCTGCTGGCGGTGGCCAAAGATTTGAAAGCCGATTGTATGGCAACCGGCCACTACATTCGCCGTATCGTGAATCCGGAAACCGGCAAGGCGGAACTTCATCGCGCGGTGACGGAAGGCAAAGACCAAAGTTATTTCTTGTTCACGACGACGCAGGAACAACTCGATTATCTGCGCTTCCCGCTTGGGATTTGGAGCAAAGATACAACGCGTGAACACGCATCGCGTTTGGGTCTAATCACCGCAGACAAACCGGATTCCCAAGATATTTGTTTTGTGCCGAACGGCGATTACGCGAAAGTCGTTAAACGCATTCGCCCCGAAGCGAATAAACCGGGCGAGATCGTGCACATTGACGGCCGCGTCTTAGGACAACACGACGGCGTCGTGGGTTACACGGTCGGTCAACGTAAAGGCCTCGGTATCGGCGGCGGTTTCACGGATGGCAACGCGCCGCTCTATGTCGTAAAGGTCGATGCGGAAAACGCACGCGTGATCGTGGGTCCACGCGAAGCGCTCGCGTGCGACGTCGTCTATTTAAATCAATGCAATTGGCTGGATGATGATGCGGCTGGGATGGATGTCAGTGTGAAGCTGCGCTCCGCTTCCGCGCCACTACCGGCCAAATTGGAACGCCTTGGCGAGAGTAAGGCTTTACTCACCTTAAAAGACCCCCAATTCGGCGTTTCGCCGGGCCAGGCCGCCGTCTGTTATCAAGGCGACCGCGTACTTGGCGGCGGCTGGATTACTGGGGCCATGGCGGTGGCCCCCTTAGAGGCTGCCTAATCCTTGACACCCCTACATGGGCCCCGTATAAAAACCCGTCTTTTAAGATCCGTGGCTGAGTAGCTCAGCGGTAGAGCAGGGGAATCATAATCCCTTGGTCGGGGGTTCAAATCCCTCCTCAGCCACCATTATTTCTTTTCAAAACAGCCCAATAATTTTTTGATCAGCGGATTATAAACATCTGCTTGCGCTTGATCGTATGTCAGTTTGAACGACGTGAATTGGCCGTCATTGAACATTGTTTTGGTGTAGAAAATTTTACCGTCCTGAGTGCCGGATGCGGCAAACCAGTCATTGGCCAATCTGCGGTAACTCAAGTCGCCGCTTACGTCATTCAACGCGTCTCCCAGTGTCTTCTCCGCCGCATTGTAAGACGCATAGACGATCAGCTTAGCGCCGTCTTTGGCAATAAATGCCTGTCCATCGCTGTTATCGGCCTCGCCTTGCGGGATTAGCAAGTCGGCAGGATAGCAGATAGAATAAGCGTAACGGACATTGGTGTAATCCTGCCATAGATGTGTCCCCTGCGCATATGCGCTAAAGGGTAATAAAAGCAGCAGGATAATAAGGCGTAGCATTAGGCTTTGCGAACAACCATATAATAGTGGTTCACCAAAAGCTTCATGCCGTTGGTGAGCTGAAGGTCATTCTTTTCTGTTTTCATGGTCCAGGTACGAAGCGGGTCTTCTTTGGGCTCCAACTGCATGGTAATTTGGAAGGGGCGGAATTCAACCTCTTGCCCTTTGGATGCCAAAAGTTCGCGGATTGTTTCTTGGCTGTGAATGTTCCAAGCGCTTTCCCAATCGGTTAGCTTCTTTTGAATACGCTTACGATGGCGGATCATCATATCGACACCGTATTCGTTCACAGGCGACAACACGTAAATCAGGCCACCTGGTTTGGTGATGCGCAATACGTTGTCCCAGAATGTCGAAATTTCGGTTTCGTCAAACAGTGACATTAAACCGAATGCCGTCGTCACATCGTATTTGCCGGACATATCTGTAGGAAGATCTAATGCGGATTCCGTACGAAAATCGATATCAGGATGGCGCGCCTTGGCTTCTTGAATGAATTCATCAAACAAATCGATGCCGGCGAGCTCCATTTGCGGAAAATCGCGACGGATAAAATGCAGCATTTCACCGCTTGCGCAACCAAGATCAATGCAGGCGCCTGCATTTTCGACCCCATCCTCATGCATCATATCCAAAAGTTTTTGGACCATCACCTTCGGCTTTGCTTCGTTGTGTTCGCCGATATAGTGATCATAACTTTTAAAATCAACGTGATGATGCATGGCGTTTGTCTGTTTCTTGTTGCGGTGTCTTTAATGTTAAAATTAGATCGTAAATACGCTGGAAGTTTTTGCCATCCAGCATGCCCCAATTTTCAGCGATTCTCTTTTGATCCTTAGCAGCCTTGGCATAAGCGATATCATCCCTCGTCAAAGCCTGCAAACACGTCTTAAAATCGGCGAAATTCCGCGGCTGAAAGACGGAAGGGCATGCATCGTAATCGGGTAAATGGAACCCATAGAAATCATAATTAATGACCGGCTTGGCAGAGGCCACGGCCCAACGCATGGTTGACGATCCACAGGTGATGAACAAATCGTGCTGCGGGATAAGCGTTAAAATATTTTCAGAAGTGATGGGATGGATATTTTCTACCATGGTGCGCAAATAGTCTGGCGCCGCAGGATGCAGAGATAAGGTCACTTGAGCGTTGGGTAATGCTGTAATCTCCCGCAAAACCGTTTCCGTCAATGTTTTATAATCGGCGAACTCGCAATGTTTGCCTCGATCAGCATGATAATCCGTCGGCCATGATATCAAAATGCGCGTAATGCCAGGCGTGATTTTACGATTATTGTCGAAAGCCGCGCGGTAAACAGGATCGGCATCGAGCCCCGTGCTTACGATATCGCCGTAAACGCTGCCCGTTAAAACCGGCTTATTCGGATCAATGCCTTCCGCGATATAAGAAGCGTAGGTTGATTTTGCTTCGGCGGCCAGATGGTCGGCGAGGCCGCCATGGACGATCCAAGGATCTTTTAAGGTAAGACCCAATGCCTCTCGTGCTAAAATAATGACGGGCGGAAACATGACAGCGCCGGCATATTTACCGGTTTTAAGCCATTGCGGCGCGATCGCCTCGATCTGCGCGCGTTCCGCATCGGTCGGATAAATGATGCTGCCTAATTCCGTTTTCAGCGCCATGTTGTTGTCAAAATCGGCGCGAGTGGAAAACTCGTATGGGCAATCGAGAACGGGGATATTCATTTCACGAGCGGCACCAATCAGCCAGCAATTACCAGCCACGCCATCTTCTCCTACAATCAGCAAACCGGTATGGCACGATTGCAGTATTTTTTTTGCGCGCTGTAGCTTCATGCGGTTATTGGCTTCATGATAATTGCTGATGGGCGCTGCTGCCGCAAACTTGCGAATGATCTTTTGTGCAAGTCGCACTGCGCGCGATTTGGTCGCATTGGATGTGAGCAGATCGCTCATGTCATACCGCATGATGGGCCAACGTTTGGGAGCGGCAATGGATTGCAGTTTCGCAAAAACCTTTTCATCCGATCCATCGAAGATAAAATGGACAGGGTGACCTTGTTCAGTAAGTCGCTCGGCTAAACTTGCCATGAGCGTGAGCGTAGAGCCGCTGGAAACCAGAAGGGCAATGCCAAAATTCATGGGGCACCTTTGCATACTGCGGAGCCCGCAACAAGCGGATTCGCTGGGTTTAAGCAACGCGCAGGGTACGCTCATCCGCCAAAGCTTGCAGACGCTGCGCCGCAATAG
>DATCRN010000201.1:0-4890 GCA_036568945.1 Alphaproteobacteria bacterium
CTATGACGACTATGCCGCGCGGATGGCCCCTGCGCCTACTTTAATAGAGCTCACCCAATCTGACAAAAACAAAGAGGCCAAAGATATTCTGGCAAAACTGGATAAAGACGCGTTCGTGGTCATTTTGGATGAACGCGGAAAAGAACTGGGCAGCACGCAATTCGCCGATGTCATGCAGATCGCAATGAATAATGGCAAATCGCATTTACAAGCCGTGATCGGCGGCGCAGATGGATTAACCGATGAAATACGTCAGCGTGCCGATCTGATTTTGGCCTTTGGTCGGCTGACATGGCCACATATGCTGGCGAGGATTATGCTGCTTGAACAACTTTATCGTGCCAAACAAATCCTGGCGGGACATCCGTATCATCGTGAAGGCTAGATTTATTGTTTTGCTGTTGGTGTTGTGCGCTGCTCCTGCTTTTGCACAGGATTTGGCGACTTTGCAGGGGCAATTGGTGCGCGTGGGCGGTGATATTCGCCGCATCGAAACCAAATTGCAGACATTGGATGCCCGATTGGCGGATTTAAAATTGCGGGACGAGCAATTGCAGGCCGATTATCAAAAGCAACGCGTGAAAATGGCCGAGGCTTTATCGGCGATGACGCGCATGCGCCGTGTTCCGAAGGAAGCCGTGCTGATCCGCCCTGGTGGACCGTTACAGGCAGCACGTACATCCATGCTTCTTCAGGCAAGTCTTCCTGCGATCGAACATGAAGCAACAGAAGTGCGCGAACTTCTGACTGAACTGGAATCCACTCAAGCCGAGCTGCGCGAAAAAACGGAAGAAGCGCGCGCGGCAAAACAAAATCTCGACCGATCGCATGCAGAATTATCCAACCTCATCGACAAACGTGCCTATGGCACACCCTTAAGCGCAGCGGACCTTGCCGCCGTCAATAAATTGGCGCGAGATGCACGCAATTTGCGCGATCTATTGACAGCGCTGGAGGATGACCAGGGCGATGGTATTACCGTCATCCCTCAAGGGTTGTTGCCTGATAGCGGCATCGCCGATGGCATTTTGCCGGTATCCGGCATTATCCGTACCCGATATGGCCAAATGGACGAAATTGGCGCCAAATCGGCAGGTCTGACCATCGAAAGCCTGCCGGAATCCCTTGTGGTCGCGCCTTTGCCGGGTGTCGTGCGCTTTGTCGGCGACTTTAAAGGATACGGAAATATCGTCATTATTGCCCATCCCGGCGGGTATCATTCCCTGCTTGCGGGCCTGGGGACAATTTACGTGAAGCCCGGCCAATCCATTGTTTCAGGGGAGCCGATTGCTATACTGGAGCCCGATAAAAATCAGAATCAGGCAGCAAGCAAGAAAAGCGTTTATTACGAATTGCGCCTTCATGGCCAACCCGTAAACCCCGCCCGCAAACTGCCCGATTTAGGATAAGAAAGCACTGTAATGAAATCACTTCGTCTTCTCTCCCTCCTCGCCCTGTTTTTCGCCGGTTTTGCCGTACCTGCGCTCGCCACATCAGCGCCGGCTACAGAAGCTCCAAAAGATACTGAGGAAACGTATCGCATGCTCAAAGTCTTCGGCGAAGTGTTCGAGCGCGTACGCGGACAATATGTCGACGAAATCTCGGACAAGCAGCTGATCGAATATGCGTTGCAAGGCATGCTGTCCTCCCTCGATCCGCACTCAAGCTACCTCAACGATGAATCCTTCGAAGATATGAAGGTGCAAACGCGCGGTTCCTTCGGCGGCCTTGGGATCGAAGTCACCATGGAAAACGGCCTGGTGAAGGTCGTATCGCCGATCGATGACACACCGGCCTATAAAGCCGGAGTCAAAGCAGGTGATTTGATTACCCATTTGGACGGGGTGCCAGTCATTGGCCTGACGCTGAATGACGCTGTCGATAAAATGCGCGGCAAAGTTGGTACCGCCATCGAAATCACCGTCCGCCGTGAAGGTACAGCGGAAGCTCTGAAATTCAGTATCACGCGCGACATCATTAAAATCCGCAGCGTGCGTTCGAGCATGTACGACAATATTGGATACATTCGTATCACAACGTTCAATGCGCAAACGGAACCTGGTCTTCGTGATGCGATTGAAAAAATTCAAAAAGAAAAAGGCAAAGATCTTCTGGGTTACGTCATCGATTTGCGTAACAACCCTGGCGGTCTGCTGGATCAAGCCATTGGTGTTGCTGATGACTTCCTGGAGCGTGGCGAGATCGTGTCTACCCGTGGCCGTAACGAAGAAGACACTAAGCGCGATAATGCAACGCCTGGCGATCTGACGGGTGGTTTGCCGGTGGTCGTTCTGATCAACGGCGGGTCTGCCTCTGCATCGGAAATTGTTGCCGGCGCCTTGCAAGATCATCGTCGCGCGGTGCTGATCGGCACTAAGTCGTTTGGTAAAGGCTCCGTACAGACGATTATTTCTATGCCGGGCAATACGGCCATTCGTTTGACGACGGCGCGTTATTACACGCCGTCGGGCCGTTCGATCCAAGCCAAGGGCATTGAGCCGGATATTGTTGTCCCGCAATCAAAACTGGAGTTGCTGGAGAAAGGCGAAGGTATTACCGAGGCTGATTTGCGCGGTGCTTTATCCGGCGTATCCGGCGGCCGTTTTGAAGGGAAAACACCGGCTCAGCCTGATGGCAGCGTCACGCCAATGGAAGGCTTGAGCGATGAGAAGAAGGAAAACAAACCTGTTTCCATCGATCATCCGGAACTGGCTGATGATTATCAGTTGGCCCGCGCGGTTGATCTGCTCAAAGGCATTGCCCTTTACGGATCCGATCACGTGCCGCAAGGATCGCCGGAACTGACCGACGCGCCGGGCACAGATCAAGACAAGCCGAAAGACGGCGCTTCTGATGCCCAACCCGGCAAACCGGAAGAAGCTCCGAAAGAATGATGAATGAAGACGATATCGACGCAGGCGAGGACGGCGAAGGCCAGTCCCTGCCTAGTCGTATTTACACGCGATTGATGGGATCGCCGCTACTTACCGGCCTTACCTTCGGTGTTGTCATCCTTATTGCTTTGATGATGGTTTTTGCAGGCACGGGACATGCGCCGGTGACGCAACCAGACCCCACCGTCGTCGACATCAGCGCAGAAGCACTCGAGCAAGCATCAGATGTCAAAGCTGATCCTGAGAAGCCGCAAATTTTGAGTGAAGATAGTGCGCCAAGCGGTGCGGTCCCTGTCGTGGCCGAAGTCGCTTTGGTCGTGACGGATGTAGGGCTTAGCCGTCGCGTGAGTGAGGCTGTTATCAAACAATTGCCGCGCGCTACGACAATTGCAGTTTCGCCTTATGCGACCAACCCGCCTGCCACACTCGCCGCCTATAAAAGCGCAGGCAATGATGTGTGGCTGCAACTGGCAACGAGGTCCACGAAGGTTGGGCTTGATCCCGGCCCGCTTGCGATGAGCACAGCGCTTGCCAACAATGAAAACCAAAATTATTTGCAGCAACAGCTTGCTCAAGCCGGCAGCGGTTTTGTTGGTTTGTTTGTACCGTCTGATGCCGACATTACCATGGGTGCCGATGCTTGGAAGACGATGGCGCTCGATCTGATTGGCAAGAATTTGATGATCATGGATGCCACAACAGCCAAGGTTGCGACCGAACTTTATGTGCCGCAGGATACCCGCCCTATCAGCGCTTATTTGAAAGCCGACGCAATCGTGCCAGGTGATTTGGGTGCAACAGTTCTGAAACAAGCTTTGGCTGACACTATCCCTACCATTTTGCGCGAGCGTGAAGCCATCATCGTTCTAAACCACCCCACGGTATTAGCCATTGCACAAACCACAGAATGGCTGAAAACCTTACGGAATCAAGGAATCGCCCTCGTCCCCGCCTCCAAATTTACAGGTTTGAAGCCTTAACCACATCCCTGTCATCCTGAGCGCAGTGAAGGATATCCCAAAAACCAAGGAGATTCTTCGGCCTTAGCCCTCAGAATGACAGTTAAGTGCATGGGGTTGATTGATGCCCCACCTCCACATATCCTTACTGTCATGAAATCAGTGAACGAGCTTCGGAACCTCCCGTTCCGCCAGTGCGTCGGGATCGTTCTGTTTAATAAGGAAGGTAGAGTTTTCGTAGGTGAGCGTTTAGATCATCCCGGTGCTTGGCAAATGCCCCAAGGTGGCATTGACGCGGGTGAGAGTATTGAAGATGCGGCCCTACGCGAACTTAAAGAAGAAACCGGTACGGATAGCGCGGAGATCGTGTATGTGTCCGACACGGTGCTCACCTATGAACTCCCCGATCATTTGCTCGGTAAACTTTGGTCCGGTCGTTATAAGGGCCAAGAGCAACGTTGGGTTGCCATGCGATTCCAAGGCGAAGATCATGAAATTACGCTCTACGACAAAGTCCACCCGGAGTTCGCCGCTTGGAAGTGGGTTCCACTTCGTGATGTGTGCGAACTGATCGTGCCGTTCAAACGTGCGACCTATGAATCCGTGATCAACGAATTCGAACCAGTTTTACAAAAGCACAAATAGATTTTTTAAGCGACTGACCGTAATGCCGGTTTTTGCGAGACGAGGCGCATAATATACAGGTCGTCGGTTCTTTCCCCATCAAAGGCAGGAATATCACCTTCAACACATTTCAGAAGATGCCCCACATGCGGCGCAAGCCTGGTCTGCGTGATGCCCTTCAGTGAGGATTTTGGATTCTCTGCATCACATTCGTAGGCAACACGCAGTTCTTCCACAACGCGCTGTACGACTTGATCGCGAATATTTTTAAGTGCTTTAAAATGAAGCCCGTACACATGGCGTTCGAATGCCGTGCAATCCATATTGTTATAAACGCGGCGTACCATATCGATCTGCATCGCTAATTGATCAAACGTGACAAATTGCGTGTCGCGGTTCCAAGAAAAATTACG
>DATCRN010000202.1:0-4727 GCA_036568945.1 Alphaproteobacteria bacterium
GTACTGCTTCGATAAAGCGCGGCATAGATAGGCCCATCAATGTTAGAAAGGCACGCGAACTTGCATTGGATTCCAAAACCAGTTCAATGAGTTTCAACGACTGCGTGAGCAAAATGATGGTCGAAAGGCCGCCCGCGATCACGAGCGTCGCGATCAGCAACTGACGAGTCAGATAACGGTCATAAACCTTAAACATTGACGGGGCCTTTCAAGCCTTTATCCTGCTTTGGAGCCGGACCTTACCACCAAAAAACGGGACAAAAAAATGAAAATCGCTTTTGCTGCCAAGCCTGCCAATGGAACCGACCTATATTTAATGGCCGTAACCCGCGAAGACCTTAAGAAAATTAAGGGCCCGCACGCAGACTGGGTAAACATGCTGATTGATGCTTTCCCTGAATTTACAGGCGATCCAGGCGACATCGTCTCCACTGTTTTGCCCGGCTATAAATATAGTCGGTTCGGCTTGGTCGGTTTGGGATCGGGTGACAAGCGTACGCGCCTGTCTTTGGAAAAAATCGGTGGCAAACTCATGTCATCGTTGATCACGCTGCCGGTGAATGATCCATACATTGAATTGAATGGGTTTAAAGCCGACGAGGTAGCAGTAATCGCATCTGGGGCCACTTTACGCGCGTATGAATTCCGCGCCTACATGACCAAAAAACAGGACCAATATCTATCGGATTCCATCACGTTTAAATCGCCGTCGCCTGCGGCGAGCGGCAAAGCTTTCACACCATTGGATAAATCGCGCGCCGCGGTACATTGGGCGCGCGATTTAGGTAATGAGCCGCCAAATATTTTACATCCGGTCAGTTTTGCCAAACGCGTGGTCGCCAAAATGAAAGGCACAAATGTCAAAGTTACCGTGTTTGATGAAAAGCAGCTCACCAGAATGGGCGCGGGCGCCATCATGGCGGTGGGACAAGCAAGCGAGCAACAGCCGCGCCTGGTAATCCTCGAATATAATGGCACGGGTAAAAGGAATTCCGTTCCTGTCGCACTGGTTGGCAAAGGTGTGACATTTGATACCGGCGGTTATTCGATTAAAACCGCCGACGGTATGGTCGACATGAAAACTGACATGTGCGGTGCAGGCGCAATCGCTGCCGCCATTTTGTCGCTTGCGACCCGTAAGGCCAAAGTGCATGTGGTGGGCGCTTTGGCGATGGTTGAGAATATGATTTCAGATGAGGCATATCGTCCAAGCGATATCATTACATCTCTCTCAGGCCAGACAATTGAAGTCACTAATACAGATGCCGAAGGCCGCCTGATTTTGGCGGATGCCATGTGGTATGTGCAAACAAAGTATAAGCCGAAAAAAATGATCGATATTGCAACGCTCACGGGCGCGGCATTGGTCGCTTTGGGCGAAGAATACGCAGCATTCTACACCAACGATGTCAGCCTTGGGCGCGAGCTGGAGCAATCATCGGTGGATACAGGCGATAAGATTTGGCATATGCCGCTCGATCCTGCCTTTAACGCGGTGATGGATTCCGGTGTCGCTGATATGCGCAATACGGCAACAACCCGTTGGGGTGGCAGCTGTACGGCAGCGGCCTTCCTGCAACGCTATGTTAAGGACGGTGTAAAATGGGCACATATTGATATGGCGCCGGTGGCCTTTGCCCGCGGCGAATATGCGCTGGGCCCTGCGGGTACGACGGGGTTTGGCGTGCGTTTACTATCAGACTGGGTTGAAAACACGAAATGACCGAAATCCGTTTTTACCATTTGCAACGCACATCTGAAGACCGCGCTATTCCGCAGATCGCGCACAAGGCGTATCAAAGCGGCAAGCGCGTGATCATCAAGGGAACAAGTGATGAGCAAGTGGAAAAACTGAATGGTGTGTTGTGGACCTTCAGTGCCGATATTTTTCTGCCCCATGGGTCGGCCGAGGATAAGTTTGAAGCGCAACAGCCAGTATATTTAACGGCCGGAAACGACAACCCGAACGGCGCCAAAATCATCATCACCACACCGGGATGCACGGTGGAAAACCCAGGCGCGTTTGATTTATGCTGCGAAATGTTAGACGGTAAAAATGACGCACAGATTGCAGGCGCACGCACGCGCTGGAAAGATTATAAAGATAAAGGTTTCGATGTGTCCTATTGGCAAGAAACCGAAAAAGGTTGGGAGAAAAAGGCTTAAGGCTTCGGCGTTGCGAGTTTGCCGCCCGTCGTTGGTTCTTTTACGCCCGTGGTGCCGGGCATCGATAAGGGCAATCCCAATTTAGAGCGTACGCCCAAATACGCAAAACATTCTGCTTCTGTCGCATCGCCGTTCCACCCAAGAGCGGATACGTCATGTACGCTGCCGGTTAGGTTTTCACGCAAATATTGCATGAGCGTCTTGTTGTGACGTCCGCCACCTGCCACATACCAAGCTTTGGGCTCATCCGGCATGAAGGCTCGAGCAAGAATGATGCCTTCCGCAGTAAATGCGAGCAGCGTCGCAGCACCGTCGGCATCGCTCAAATTTGTGGCGTTATTAACGAGAGGGCCTAGCACGGCAATATCCCATTGATCACGATCGAGCGATTTTGGCGGGCGCACCGAAAAATACGGAAGATCCAACCAATCATCGAGCATGGCTTGCACAGCGATGCCGGATGCAGCAAGGGCTCCATCCTCATCAAAACGCTTAGCCGTGCGTTTTTGCATCCAATCATCCATCAGGGCATTGCCTGGACCCGTATCGAACGCAAGAAGATCATCGTTTCCCAAATAAGTGACATTAGCGACACCGCCGATATTCAAAATCACAACAGGCAGAGGAATATTGGCCGATCTTATACGCGCACGGTGATATAACGGCGCAAGGGGAGCGCCTTGACCGCCTTGTGCTACATCATTCGCGCGCATATCGAACACTACGGAGATGCCTGTTTCATTCGCCATGTGTTGACCATTGCCCAGTTGGATGGTGATGCCGTCCTTCGGTGCGTGATATGTCGTTTGACCATGATAGCCAATAAGATCAATATTTTTAGCGCCACTTTGCTTGAGCAGGGCTTGTACAGCGTCGATATGGAGTTTGGTCGATAAATCTTCGGCAGCACGCACCTCTGCGGCGTCGCGATCAGTTTTGCCGTAAGCGGCGCGAATAACGGCGCGGTCTGTGTCTTTGTACGGGACAGTCAGGAAATCCAAGGGTTTGACGACGCTTTCGCCATCGGTTTCAATGAGGGCAGCGTCGATGCCGTCCAAGCTGGTGCCACTCATGAGGCCGATTGCAGTATAGGTCTTGGTCATGGTATCCAAGGGCATGAAATATAAATCAGATTTCTTGAACATATTGACTGAACGCGGCTTTGTCCATCAATGCAGCGATTTTGCTGCCTTGGATAAAAAACTGATGGAAGGCCCGCAAAGTGCCTATGTAGGCTATGACGCTACGGGCCCGTCCCTGCATGTCGGTCATATGATCTCGATCATGATGCTATCTTGGTTCCAAAAAACCGGACACAAGCCGATTACACTCATGGGCGGCGGCACGACTAAAGTGGGTGATCCGTCGGGCAAAGACGAAGCGCGCAAAATCCTATCGCCGCAAGTCATTCAAGAAAATATTGCGAGCCTGCAAAAGAATTTCGCGTCTTATTTGAAATATGGATCGGGTCCGACGGATGCGTTGATGACGAACAATGCAGCCTGGTTGGATACGCTCAATTACATCGAATTCCTGCGCGATGTCGGCAAGCATTTCTCGATCAACCGCATGTTGACTATGGACTCGGTAAAACTGCGTTTGGAGCGCGAACAGCCGCTGTCCTTCATCGAGTTTAACTATATGATTTTGCAATCCTACGATTTCGTCGAATTACGCGAGCGTCATGGTACCATCCTGCAAATGGGCGGTGCTGATCAATGGGGCAATATTGTAAATGGCGTCGACCTTGGTCGGCGTATGCATGGGTATGATTTATTTGCTCTGACCGCGCCGTTGCTCACCACCGCATCGGGGGCGAAAATGGGCAAAACTGCATCCGGTGCCGTATGGCTGAACCCCGATATGCTGAGCCCCTATGATTACTGGCAATATTGGCGCAATACGGAAGATGCTGATGTCGGACGCTTCCTAAAATTATTCACCTTCTTGCCTTTGGACGAAGTCAAACGTTTAGAAGCATTGGGCGGATCCGAAATCAACGACGCTAAAAAAGTGCTGGCATTTGAAGCAACCAAATTATGCCACGGCGAACAAGCCGCCAATGATGCGGCAGAAACTGCGCGTAAAGTCTTTGAAGAAGGCGCAAGTGGCGGTGATTTACCTACAATTATGGTTGCTGAGGCTGCGTTAACGGAAGGTATTTCCATTTTGCAGCTCTTGAAAGATTCTGGTCTTGCCGCATCGAACGGCGAGGCACGTCGTTTGATTCAAGGTGGCGGCGCGAAGTTAAATGATCAGCCTATCGAGAATGATGCACTGCTTGTCACAGCTGCGATGCTGAATGCTGAAGGCGCGATTAAATTATCGGCAGGTAAGAAAAAGCACGCTTTGGTAAAAGCTGCTTAAACTGCTTCGCAGGCCCATTCCAATACGGCCATACGTACAGGCACACCAAGCGCAGTCTGTTTTAAAATTAAGGAACGGATCGGATCGTCGGCCACTTCGTCGCTGATTTCGACACCGCGATTGATGGGGCCTGGATGCATGACATACACGTCGGGTTGTGCAAGTTTGAGACGCTCAGGGCTTAAGCCGAAGGC
>DATCRN010000203.1:0-4082 GCA_036568945.1 Alphaproteobacteria bacterium
TTCTCCCACGGCATGGGCTGTACGTACGCCGTCTTTTTCCTGTTCGCTTAAGGTAAACGGCAGATCCAAGGGGCGTTCGATGCCGCGCAGAAACAAAGTGCCGTGCGCCGTGTACGTCCCGTCGGCGGCGCCTTTGTCAAAACTCTTCACTTTGTAAGTGGCGGTGGGGAAGTTTGCCAGATCAAACCATTCTTTACCTTGTGTGCTCGAATCCCGTTCCTTATTCCCAGAATCAAAGGATTTGAGGTCGATGATAATATCGGCCGTGCCGGTCGTTGGATTTTTGGGATCCATTGCAATCGTGCCGTCGAAGGCTTTGAACGTCGCATCGAACGGGGCCCCTTCTTGTGTCGCCGTGATGGTCAATGCCGATTGGTTGCGGTCGATGGTCCAATTTGGAATCGCATCATCAGCACGCGCGATTGCCGGTATCATCGCCATCAACACCAAAGCAACGGGTGCAAACGGCACCATGCGGTTGAGCGTCTTATCACGGTCAATCACGGCATGTTTCACCGCGCCTGCCACATGGAGCAAAATAAATGTGATGATCACCAAGGGCAGTGTGTCATGTATGGAGCGGAAAATATCGCGCATCTCCGGGTTCGGTGCATTCAAATTAGGCACGACAAAAAAGCCAAACCAATTAATGGTGGAATTGGCAGCACCCGTCATCAGCCATCCGGTGAGCGGCTGCGCGAGCAGCAGCACATAAAATCCCCAGTGAATGAAGGTCGCCAAAGCGCGTTCCCAGGATTTGTGATTGGGGAGCGGCAGCGGGTTGGGCTTGTTGTAAATTTTCCATCCCAATCGCACCAGCATCAAAAACAAAACGGTGATGCCCATCGATTTATGCAGGCTGTAAACCCAAAACTTATCGGCCTGGTTCGGAATATCGTCCATAATGAAGCCTTGCACCAGCATCATCAGCACAAGCAGCATGATGATCCAATGCAGGGTTTTATGAATGACGCCGTAACGCTCTGCGATGTTTTTCCAAATCATGCGTGCCCCTTATTCGTTTTGGCCTGCGCTGGCGGAATCACCGGCAACAGCGCCTTCAGTGGTGATTTGAATGCGCACATCATCCGATACCATCGGAATGCCGTCTTTCATACCGAAGTCGGAGCGTTTGATCGTGGTCGTTGCATCAAAACCGCAGGATAATTTTTTGCTCATCGGATGCGGACCGCAACCATTCTTGGTGACTTTGAGCGTGACGGGTTTGGTTACGCCATGCAGCGTAAGGTCGCCGACTAAATCAGCGGTGTTTTCGCCCGTGACCGTGACGCCCGTGCTTTTGAATTCCATGTTGGGATATTTATCGCCTTCAAACATTTTCCCGGTGTGTTCAGTCCAAGTCGGATCGCCCATATCAAGCGATTTAACCGGAATGGTGACCGCCGCTTGACCGAAAGTCGGATTGTCGGGATCGAACGTAAACGATCCGCTGTAATCCAAAAAGCGGCCGGAGGAATTTGAGAAGCCCATATGGTTCACAAAGAACAGAATCTGCGTATGCGGTTTATCGAGGATGAACGTTTCCTCCTTGGCCATAGCCGGTGCAGCTAAAACGATGAAAGCAAAAGCGGTAGCAAGCAATGAACGCAGCATCAAGGAAACTCCCCGTTAGATTGTTGTGGCAACAATTTATGCTAACGCCAAATTTAGGCAATACCGGGGCGATATTTCCGTATCCAACCACCGTCATTCCAGCGCAGGCTGGAATCCACTCACCCGTTATTCCGTGGATCCCGGCCTGCGTCGGGATGATGGGAATGGACTAACTTTCCTGGCGATAATTCGGCGCTTCGCGCATGATGGTGACATCGTGAACATGGGATTCGCGGTAGCCCGCGCCGGTCATGCGTACGAACTGCGCATGCGCCTTCATATCGGCAATCGTTTTAGATCCCGTATATCCCATCGCGGCACGCAGACCGCCGTTCAGTTGATGGATCACCGCCGACAAAGGCCCTTTGGCCGGCACACGGCCTTCAATGCCTTCGGGCACCAATTTGTTTTGTTCGCGCACTTGGCCTTGGAAATACCGATCCGCCGATCCTTGCGTCATGGCGCCTAAGCTGCCCATACCGCGATAGGCTTTATAAGAACGGCCTTGATACAAAATCATTTCGCCCGGCGCTTCATCGGTGCCGGCAAACATCGATCCCATCATGATGGCATCGGCGCCTGCCGCAATCGCCTTTGCGATATCACCGGAAAAACGCACGCCGCCATCGGCGATCACCGGAATTTTATTGTGCGCGCACGCATCGGCCACCGCCATGATGGCCGACAGCTGCGGCATGCCCACACCGGCGACCACACGCGTGGTGCAAATCGATCCAGGCCCAATGCCGACTTTCACCGCATCGGCGCCCGCATCAATCAGCGCCTTCGCGGCATCGCTGGTGGCGACATTGCCTGCAATTACCTGCGCGGAATTAGATTGAATGCGACGGATTTTGGTCACGGCATCGAGCACACCTTTGGAATGTCCATGGGCGGTGTCGACAATAATCACATCGGCCTCGGCATCGGCCAAAGCCGCTGCGCGTTCATAGCCGCCGTCACCCGTGCCGACGGCCGCGCCCACACGAAGGCGGCCGCGCGCATCTTTGCACGCATTGGGGAACAAGGTCGATTTCTCGATGTCCTTGACGGTGATCAGGCCCGTACAGCGGTAATCATTATCGACGACCAAGAGTTTTTCGATGCGGTGTTTATGCAGCAAACGCTTGGCCTCGGCCTTATCAACGCCGTCCTTCACCGTCACCAAATTATCGGACGTCATGAACATCTTGACCGGCGTCTCAAGATTATCGGCAAAGCGCACATCACGGTTGGTCAAAATGCCGACCAATTGACGGTTCTGCTCAACAACCGGAATCCCGGAAATTTTATATTGCGCCATCAGCGCCAAAGCTTCAGCGAGTGTCGCATCCGGATTGATCGTAATGGGATTGACGACCATGCCGCTTTCATAGCGTTTCACACGACGCACTTCTTCCACCTGTTCACCGATGGATAGGTTGCGGTGAACAATCCCCATGCCACCCGCCTGCGCCATCGCAATCGCCATCGGACTTTCCGTCACCGTATCCATCGCGGCCGACAAAAGCGGAATATGCAGACGAATATCTTTGGTTAGTTGCGTCGAAATATCCGTATCCAGCGGCTGCACTTCGGAGGCTGCAGGCACCAGCAAAACGTCATCAAACGTGAGTGCTTCGGGAATGTCTTTAAGAGCAGGGTGTTTGGATGCAAAGGCCATGGTGTTTCCTATGGGAAAAGGTGTCTTTGCGAGGTGAAGATAGACCTAAACAGGGGTGCGGTGCAATATCTTTCACTACTGGTTGTGTAATGAGAGGAATCCGGCTTTTTTGCCTAGCTGGAAGCGGCTATAAATTCTGAGAGGCAAAAATGTTCACACAAAAAACAACCTTTATTCTAGGTGCGGGAGCTAGCTGGCATTACGGCTACCCTACAGGCGAAGATCTCGTAAACTTGATTATTATTAAAGCTAGAGAAATTGAAAATTTCTTTAAGGGGGTAGAATTACAATGGCCCTTTTGGCCTAAAATCGCTGACGATGAGCAGAAAGCGCATTTTCCGAATACAAACAATGCGGATGCCCTGGTTAAGCAAGCGGTCTTCAAAAAAATCGCATCGGATTGTAACGATTTAGCAAAAAGACTTGATCATGTGAAACCTCTAGTGATTGATTTTTTCCTTGGACAAAATCCTAACTTACAAAAAATAGGAAAGTTTTTAATCGCTCACGTTATCCTGGATTTGGAGCTTGAGCATTATCATCCCGGCAGTGAGCGTGATACTAGAAAAAACATTAATCGCCGAAAAGCGCTTTTACAATCTCCAAAAATGGAAGACCAAAGAGATGCTAGAGATATCGATATTGGCAGATATGGTGATGCTTGGGTAAGATTTATTATTCACAGGTTGGCTGCCAATCCTGAGCGGCTTCTTGAGAATGAGGTCACATTTGTGACATTTAATTACGATGTGTCACTTGAGCGGTCCCTTTTTACCGCCTTATCGAATATAGAAAGATTTAATAG
>DATCRN010000204.1:0-2345 GCA_036568945.1 Alphaproteobacteria bacterium
GAAGACATAAAGCGCCAGATCGCTCTGACCGAAGTCCGTAAGAACGCCGGCTAAAGAATCAGGTAAACTGGCCGCATGACGTTCGTCAGATCTTTGATGATCCTTGGCCTTTTTGTTGTGATTTCTGCCCCTGCGCAGGCTGAGCCTTGTCCTGGCTTTACCTCTGCCATGTCGGAAGTCGAAGCCGCTTTGCCACCCGTGCAGGCGCCGGTCGTCTTAACGCCGCCGCACGGATAATTTCTTATAAAGCGTTTTTCGTGGATGGCAGGCTTTTGCGACCTGTTTTAGCTGTTGCCATGCGTAGGGCCAAGGCGGTTGCCTTGAACGCGCTTTCGACTTTGTGGTGATCGTTTCCGCCGCGAAGTGTATCGATGTGCAAACTGATCCCGGCTTTTTGTGCGAAGGATTTGAAGAATTCGGCGAATAATTCCGTTTCCATTTGCTTGCCCAACCGCGCATTGTTGAATGGCACTTGAAACGATAGATGCGGACGATTGCTGATATCGATGGCAACACGCGTGAGCGCTTCATCCATCGGCGCATAAGCATAGCCATATCGCGCGATACCCTTTTTGTTGTCGAGCGCTTTTTTGAATGCTTTGCCCAATGATAAGCCGACATCTTCCACCGTATGGTGCGCATCGATATGCAGATCGCCCTTCGCACGAATTTTTAGATCCATGCCGCTGTGAAAAGCCAGTTGACCCAACATATGATCGAAAAAGCCGATACCCGTATCGATATCGGCGCGGCCGTTGCCGTCGATCGATAGTTTTAAGCGGACATTCGTTTCCGCTGTTTTACGTTTGATTTTTGCCTGACGCATAACTCACCTGTGTATCACTGTAGTAATACACAGAATTATTGTCTATAGGTAATATTCCTTGGTGACCGCGCCTTGATCATCGAGTTCAAGCACCAAGGGTGCACCCGTTGGTATTTCGGAAGCGTTGATGTTTTCCGGCGTGCGAACTTTCAAGATGATCAACATCGCGCGCAACGTATTGCCGTGCGCGCCGATGAACACGTTTTTACCTTCCAGCAATAGTGGTTTAATTTTTTTGTCGAAGTACGGGCGCACGCGGTTGACCACGTCTTTCAAAGACTCGCCATTCGGCGGCGGCACGTCGTAGCTACGGCGCCAGATGTGCACTTGTTCATCGCCGTATTTTTTTGCGGTCTCGGCTTTATTCAAGCCCGTCAGATCACCATAATCGCGTTCGCGCAAATCTTGGTGCTGCACGAATTTGTCGCGGCGTTGGTTGAGTGCAAGTTCAGTTGTGTAAATTGCGCGCTCCAATGTCGATGTAAAAATGCCGCCGAAAATGTTTTCACCCTCGTCATCAATAAAACCGGCTTCTTCCATCTTTTCACCGCCCGCGATTGCTTCTTCCTCGCCCTTGTCGCTTAAAGGCACATCCTTAAAGCCGGTGAAGCGGTTTTCCTTGTTCCAGGTGGATTCCCCATGGCGCATGATAACGAGTTTAGCGGACATTTATCTTTTCCTTTTGACCAATGGCCAGACCATGCCATTTACCCCGGCTTTTGAAAAGCCCTCTTCAAACCGGGGCAAACCAGGGTTTTTCTTTGACTCCCCCCTCGTCCCGGTCTATACAGTCCCTGTTTGAATGAGAGGGCCGGATACCGGTCGACAGACAAGGCCACTTTGGGTGACTTTATCCGTCCACCGATACCTCGGACACCCTCCCAGACAATCAGGCCGATATGAAACCCGCTTCACATCCGAAGTGGGTATCGGCCTTACAAGAACACATACAACTATAGGAAACAAACATGTTTAAAGTCTTCCGTAAGGAAATTGATTTCGCCGGCAAAACGCTGGTTTTAGAAACGGGTAAAATCGCCCGTCAAGCCGATGGCGCCGTGATGGCATCCATGGGCGGCACCACGGTCTTGTGTACCGTCGTTGGCGTCAAACAACCGAAAGCCGGACAAGATTTCTTCCCGCTCTCGGTCCACTACCAAGAAAAATTCTATGCAGCAGGACGCATTCCCGGTTCCTTCCACAAACGCGAAGGCCGCCCGTCTGAAGGCGAAACGCTGATCAGCCGTTTGATCGACCGTCCGATCCGCCCGCTGTTCCCGGATAATTTCTTCAACGAAGTTCAGGTCATTTGCACTGTCGTATCGTACGACATGGTGAACTCCCCCGACATCGTTGCGATGTGCGGCACGTCAGCAGCACTTTGCATTTCGGGCATTCCGTTCATGGGCCCGATCGCAGGCGCTCGCGTTGGTTACATCAACGGTCAATACGTCATCAACCCGACGTTTGAAGAACAAAAAGATGCAACGCTCGATCTGGTTGTTGCCGGTACAAGCGA
>DATCRN010000205.1:0-4893 GCA_036568945.1 Alphaproteobacteria bacterium
TGCCTCCATTGTCTCGTTGATTTTGTGGGTGACTTCTTCGCGTTTATCGATCACCACGACGTGGTTATTTTCACGGGACAGATAGCCCGCCATCGCATAACCGACGCGGCCACCGCCGCAGATGATAACCTTCATGATGCAATTTCCAATTTAGCGACATCGTCGCTGTCCGAGTCTTTCAGGGACTTAAGTTTACGATGAAGGGCGGTTCTGTCCATCCCAACAAAACTTGCCATTTGGGAAATATTGCCCTCGAACCGCTCGCTCAAATTTTCGAAATACCAACGCTCGAACGATTCTCGCGCAGTACGCAGATCTTGCTCAAGCCATGTGTCGGTAGGATTTGGGGCAGTAGATGCGGGCACTGCATTACTAGACACTTCAAAATGTTCCGGCGCCACTTGGCTTGCATTTGATTGCAACATGCGGAAGGCCGCCATGGTGCACAATGCCTGCAATTCCGCGACATGGCCGGTCCATCCGCGTTTCTTAAGCGCCGCTAGCGTCTCGTCATTGAGCGTAACTGGATCGTCATGCCCCCACTTCGTAAGGCATTCCGTGATAAATCCTGCGGCAAGTTCCGCCAAATCAGCACGGCGATTGGCAAGGCCTGGCAATTCCAATGTCAGTACGGATAAACGATCAATCAAATCAATTGAAAATCCTGTGATGTCTTTTAGGGCGCGATCACTTGTAACGATCACGCGACAAGCAGGCTTGCCAGCTACCAATTTAAGCAAAGTCTTTTGAGCGGGAGCCTGTAAATCTTGAACATCACGAATAACAAGCGTCCCTTCCCCCGCAGATCCGATAGCGGACAAAAGCCCGGATTCCTCTAAATGACGCGCAGATACGGATGTGAACGGCGCAGTGTTTCGTTCAGATTCTTGATGAATCCAAGCAGCCAAGTGATTGCGTCCTGCGCCGGCAGGGCCGGTAATGACGACACGCGCATCGCCTTGAGCCGCTTTGGCCGCCGTTTTCATCATCGCCTGCATATCTGGCGATGTCGCAATCATATTAATCTTTGCCTGACTGCCGCCACGACGCAAACGTCCAGATTCCATGGCACGATTAACCAGATGCAGTAAACGATCTGTATTAAACGGCTTCTCAATAAAATCGTATGCGCCGAGTTTAATCGCATTCACGGCCATCTCGATATTGCCGTGCCCGCTGATCATAAGCACAGGTAAGTCCGCGCTACGTTTTTTTAGGTCGCTTAAAATTTCCATGCCGTCGCGATCGGAATTTTCGAGCCAGATGTCTAAGATGACGAGGTCCGGCATGCCATCCACTGCAATTGCCGCATAGGCAGCTTCAGAATGTGCTGCCTCAACAACGGCATACCCTTCGTCTTCCAAAATCTCATGGATTAGGAAACGAATGTCCTTCTCATCATCAACAATAAGGATACGGCCCTTATGCGGCATTGGTCTTCACCTGGTCTGCTTTTGGAAACGATAAATAGAAATGAGCCCCAGTATATCGTGCGGCAATATCCGACGCCAAGGGCATTGGGTCATCCATAACAATACGGCCACCATGGTCTTCCGCAATTTTCTTAACGATCGCAAGGCCTAAGCCGGTGCCTTTCGCTTTGGTGGTCACGTATGGCTCAAGCACAGCATCGCGCTTATCCATTGGGATTCCCGGGCCATTGTCCAACACACCCAACCAAATCACATCATCAGATTCGGTAATGGTAATCGCCAAAACGGGATCATTCGTGTTTTCAACGGCATCAGCCGCATTTTGTACAAGGTTGGTAAGGGCCTGGCGCACCAATTGCTGATCAGCATGAATACGTGCCGTACCATTGGTTTTGTCGATCATATCGAAATCGATGCTGGGATTGGCTTGCGATTGCAGCGCCATAACTTCTTGTACAGGCGGCAACAGGTCAAACACCATCGGTGCTGGCTCCGGCATTTTTGCAAATCCGGAGAATGCATTGACCATCGTTTTAATATCTTCGACATGACGCACGATCGTATCTGTGCATTTTTGCAAAATATCGCGGTCGTTTTCATCGGTCAGTTGATCCAAATATTTCCGTTTAATACGCTCTGCCGAGAGTTGAATAGGCGTCAGCGGGTTTTTAATTTCATGGGCGATACGCCGCGCGACATCGGCCCAAGCGGCAGATTTTTGTGCAGCAACTAAATCGGTAATGTCATCGAAGGCCAAAACGGTGGAATGGCCTGTTTCGCCGACCAATTCGGTCGATACGCGGATCATAAAGCGGCGGCGTGCACCATCACGGCGTAAAACGCTGATTTCATGCTCGCCGCGGCGTTTGCCGCCTTGCAAGGATTCCGGCAGAACATCATCCAATTTTTGCCCAATCAATCTGTCGTTGGAAATTTTGAGCAGCTGCCCTGCGGCCGGATTTGCGAGCGTTACTATGCCGGATGAATCCACACCCATAATGCCTGTTGAAACACCACCCAATACAGTCTCGGTAAACCGGCGGCGATAATCCAAGCGTTTGTTGGCCTCAATTAATTCATTGCGCTGTCGCTCGATTTCTTCCGTCATGCGGTTGAACGTACGGCCCAAAGTTTCCAGTTCTTCGATGCCCTGAATTTCTGGGACGCGCGCAGTTAAATCGCCTTCGCGCAAGCGATCAGCTGCATTGATTAAAACTCCAATGGGGTCAACCAAGCGCCGTGCCAACGCAAGACCAAACCAAATTGCGATCGTCATCATCAAAAGCACGACAACAACGTAAATGCCGGTAATCGTGACCTGAATTTGGCCGGATTTCGTGGATAATTCCTGATACTGAGACACGGCGGCCTTGGTGGTATCCAAGTGCGCGAGCACTTTTTCATCGACCATGCGACCCGCGTATAAAAATACGCCGTCACCATAACCCTGCAATTTGACTAAAGCGCGAATACGGTCGTCTTGCTCGCCCGTATCAATGGCAACATCACCATTTGCGGCGCGCTCCATCAAATCGTCAGAGATCGGAGAAAACTCCATGGATAGGGTCAACCCACTTTGCGCCAAAATATGATGATCGCTGTTGAAAACAATCACTTCTGAGAAGTTACGGAAGAAGGACTGCTTCTCCAGCATTTTTTCAAGGGCGCGCGGATTGTTAGAAAGCGGCATACTTTCGCGGTCTAAATCCGCCGCCATACCTAAAATATCGGCACGGATCACCTGTTGATGTTCTGACAGATAGGCCTGCGCAACAGCCAAAGATTCATCGACAGCCGTGCGCACACGCTGATCGAACCAACCATGAATACCGTAATAGAATAAACCGACCGAAAAAACGGTGGTCACAATGGCCGGAAACGCAACCAGGATCGAAAACAGCCAAACCAGCTTGGCTTGCAGAGCCGATCCCGCAATGCGTTTACGGCTGGAATTCCACAATGCCACCACGCGGTGCGCGACGGCCGCAATCAACATCAGCAAAACGACCAAATCGATGTTGAGGAATAGGATCAACGTATTGGTATCACCGCTGATAATCGACCCCGGCGTCATCGCACGGTAGGTCATGATGCCCATAAAGAACGCAAGAGCGATCAGGACCAAAACAAGGCGGTTGCCCAAGGCATGGCGTTCCGTCCAGGCAGCAAAAAGGGCCGCCCGGCGTAACAACAGGCGGCGCATATCAATACTGCTGGCCAAAGGTCTTGTTTGCATGGGTCTGGCGTGTTCCCTCAAAGGTGGCTATTGTTACCCCGTTTTTGGCAAAAAAACAAAGAAATACAAGGATTAGGATGGCTACAAGCCAAGGCAAAAATTGGGCATCGATCGTGGTGGCGGCAGGCGCCGGCACCCGCTTTGGCACCGATTTGCCTAAGCAATACGCCAATTTGGCTGGCCGTCCGATATTGGACTATGCCTTGAAAGCCTTGCAATCCGTGGGTCCTATTGTGTTGGTGGTGGACCCGTCCCATCAGCCTCTTTATGCGCCTTTGGCCGTCAAATACCCGAATATTCGTATCGTGAATGGTGGTGCCACGCGCCAAGAAAGCGTCAAAGCGGGTCTCAAAAGGCTGAATGATGCGAAGCCCCAATACGTGATGATCCATGATGCAGCGCGACCCTTGCTATCGAACGATGCTCTATCGCGTATTCAATCGGCCGTTGAAGCCGGTGCAAAAAACGCAACGCTTGCTGTTCCTGTGATCGATACACTCATTCGCGGCAATGACGTGATCGATAGAAATGGTGTGCAAGCGATACAAACACCGCAAGCTTTTCCTTACGATCTAGCAATGAATGCGCATGACAGCGCGCAAAAAAATTACACTGATGACGCAGGTTTGGTGTTTGGCGAAACGGGCGCAGATATTCAATTCGTGCAAGGTGATGCAGAAAATTTCAAAATCACAACGCCTGAGGATTTGGAGCGCGCTGAACGCATTCTGCTTGCGCGTCTGCCTGAAACCCGCACAGGACTTGGGTTTGACGTCCACCGTTTTGGTGACGCGCCTGTATCGGGCACCATCAAATTATTCGGTGCGGACATTCCATCAGACAAATCACTGATCGGACATTCCGATGCGGACGCAGGGCTCCACGCGATTGCTGATGCCATTCTTGGTACAATCGGCGCGGGTGATATTGGCCTTCTCTTCCCGCCATCCGATCCACAATGGAAGGGTATGGATAGCGCGATCATCGTCCAAAAGGCGCTTGATCTTCTTCATGCAAAGGACGGCGTGCTTCGCCATGTCGATATCATGTTGATGGCGGAAGAACCGCGCATCGGCAAACATCGTGATGTGATCCTTGAAAAACTTTCCAATCTTTTATCGCTGCCATCGGATGCAATTGGTCTTAAAGCAACCACGACGGAAAAAATGGGTTTTATCGGGCGGTCCGAAGGTTTGGCTGTACAAGCCATCGTAACGGTTAGGT
>DATCRN010000206.1:0-4352 GCA_036568945.1 Alphaproteobacteria bacterium
CGAAAATGGTCGCGAGCGTACGACCATGAAAACAGCCTTCGAAAGAAATAACTCGGTGGCGTTCCGGATGGCCCACGCCATGTTGGTATTTGCGCATCATCTTAAGGGCGAGTTCGTTTGCTTCGCCCCCCGAATTTGCGATGAATACTTTATCAGCAAACTTGCTGACCGAGCGTAACGTTGCGGCCAATTCATCTAAGCCATCGATTTCGAATTGATTGGAGACATGCCAGAGCTGGTCTGCTTGCTCGCGCATGACCTGGACCAGTTTGGGGTGGCTGTAGCCTAAAGCCAGTACGCCGATCCCGGCGGTGAAATCCATGTATTTTTGGCCGTTTTCGGTAAAGAAATAGACCCCTTCGCCACGCTTGGGTTTCAAGGGCAAACGGTTATAAACGGGCAGCACGTCATCGCTTTGAGCCATATATTCCTGATAGGGAAAAACCAGCGGCACCGCAATAAATATCATTGATGACTTTTGGGCTGAAAACGGTCTAATCTGCGGCCCTTATGACCTATAACCCAAACCTTTTGGACCCGGCCAAACGCCATCCGGAAAAGCAGAAAAACCCCGACCAACCATCGATGGGTAAGAAGCCTGATTGGATCCGCGTCAAAGCGCCGACGTCAAAAGGATATGAAGAAACGCGCGACATCGTTCGCCAATTGCATTTGACCACCGTATGTGAAGAGGCGGGTTGCCCCAACATCGGTGAATGCTGGCAGAAAAAACACGCGACTTTCATGATTATGGGGGAGGTGTGCACACGTGCTTGCTCCTTCTGCAACGTCGCGACGGGTAAACCAGATAAGCTCAATCCGTTTGAGCCGGCTAAGGTTGCGATCGGCACACAAAAAATGGGCCTCAAACATGTTGTCGTGACATCCGTCGATCGCGATGATTTGGCGGACGGCGGCGCCGAACATTTCGTCAAGACAATCCAAGAAATCCGCCGCCTATCGCCGGATACAACCATTGAAATTTTGACACCTGATTTCAAAAATAAACCAGGCGCGGTTGAAACGGTCGCCAAGGCACGCCCTGATGTGTTCAATCACAATTTGGAAACCGTGCCGCGTTTATACCCCACGGTCCGCCCGGGGGCGCGTTATTTCATATCGCTCAAATTGCTTCAGGATGTAAAAATTGTCGATCCGACGATCTTTACGAAGTCGGGCATCATGGTTGGCTTAGGTGAAAGCAAAGAAGAAGTTGGGCAAGTGATGGATGATTTGCGTGCTGCTGATGTTGACTTCATCACCATAGGCCAATATTTGCAGCCGACACCAAAGCATCATCCGGTTATCGACTACGTGACACCGGAACAGTTCGAAGACTATACACGCATGGCTAAGGCCAAAGGCTTCCTGATGGTATCAGCGACTCCCTTAACCCGTTCCAGCCATCATGCCGGCGAAGATTTCGCCAAGCTCCGCGCTGCGCGCGAGGCCAAATTGACCGCCGTCAAAGCCTGATTGACATAAATCTGAGTTTCCTTAAGATCGGGCTTATGAAGGGGAGTCCGCTCAATGCCGTATTCATATTGGCCTGTGCCGCTTTGGCCGGTTGTGCGAGTAACCGCGCGGGCGAACCGCACTTAGGCTTCTCTGTCACGCTTGGATATCAAGATAGCTGTAACTTGGCGAACAATTGCGATCCGAACTCTAATGCCTGTTTTTCCATCCTAGATACACAAATGTGCGAACGGCAGCGTAAACAGCGCGAACCTTGCGTAGCCCGCGCCAAATCGTATGAAGAGGCCAAAGCCTGCGAAGCCTGGCGTAGACGTGTCTATGGTCCTTCCTAAATTTTAGAATTGCGAGTAGTAGATATCGGTCATGCCGACGCACGCCGAAGTCAAAACACTTCCATATACGCCCGAGCAAATGTTCGATCTGGTGGCCGATATCGATCGGTATCCGGAGTTTTTGCCATGGTGTTTGGATGCGAATGTGTTTGAGCGTGATGGTAATACCGTCCTTGCGGATATGGTGATCGGTTATGGTCCCGTGCGAGAGAAGTTTACATCACGCGTGACGCTTGATCGTCCTGGGCATATTCATGTCGAATATTTAAAAGGTCCGATGAAACATTTGTCCAATCATTGGCGTTTTTTGCCGCATAATCCGAATGCCTGTGTCGTTGACTTCTTTGTCGATTTTGAGTTCAGAAACCCCATATTGCGGCAATTAATGGGGGTATTTTTTAATGAGGCTGTACGGCGGATGGTCAGCGCTTTTGAAGCGCGAGCGAAGCAGCTTTACGGGCAAGAGGCACGACGGTCTCGTTAAATTCAACGGGTGGGCGCTCCGCATTCTGTGCATAAATTTCGCTTAACGTCTTTGCTATTGTTTCAATTTCCTCGCGCGGCCCCTGGCCAAAAGTTATGCGATACCCTGTTTGCGTAGGGTCCGCATCTAAAGTTTCAAATGCGCCGTAAAGGTCAGCTTCACGAAAGAGTTGATTGAGATGTGTGCGGATTTCTGAATCTTGCGCAGATTCTAATTTTGGAAATCCAGATAGATTGATGCAGTAGGGTGGTTTATCGCCACCGCTGAATACGGCATGCAGCGGCTGACGCCGCAAATATTTATCCAATTCGTACATATTCCCCTCGTCACGCGGCCTTTTGGCCCGCGTCCATCATCGCACGAAAACGCAATGACATGTTTTGCACGGATCCATCCAGACATTGTATGTCGGTCAGAACACTAGGATCCGCACGCATCGAATCGTAACCGCTTAGGTGAAGGATTCCAAGAGGCTGATGCGGTAAAAATGGTTCAATGAACCGCTGTTGCACCTTATCAAAAAGTGGTTTTGTATCGCACAGCCAATTGCAAATCGACGGCAAACGCTCGGCTGAAAAGCCTTCCAGGTAAATCATCATACCCATGGTCAGTTGTTCGGCCGTGAAAATATTGCCGCGATGCAGCGCTTGTTTGATCAATTCCTGCCAGCGGACCCAGTGCGGCGCGTTGACTGCCATGGCAAATACCCCGGCGTTGATTGTGGGAAATGGAAAGAGTTTGCGTGCGGTCTTGCCGTCAAAGGCCTTACGCGCATTGGAATAATAGAAACTGCGTGGACGGAACGGCATGGGTCCCAACCAAGACAGACGCATGGTCTTACCGTAGGCGCGGTCAACTTGCGGTACAACGGCCAATCCGGATTTAGCAGCGCCAGCAATCAACAGATCAATAGCTACCCAATCTTGCACCCATGTATCGGCATCGAGCCAGATATACATGTCGAAGCCAGGAAATAATTGCGGTATGAATGGACGCGAAACGCAGGCCTTTAAAAACTCGCGGCCATTGATGCGTTTGTCGGATAGGGGGATTGGCCAAATTCCGTCCGCGACCAAACAACCGCCTGCCACGAGTTCTTGTCTTGTTTCTGGAGAAAGACCTGCATCGATAATGCCGATACCGGAAAACGTGCGTCCTGCCTGCGGGTGCGCATGAATAGAAGCGAGCAACTCTTGCAAAAGTGGCGTGTATTTTTGGTCGGCAGACGTAACAAGACAAATTTTCATGACAGAACCTGAATGGTATGGACGAGGGCGGCAGTGACCGTGCTCACACGAATTTCGCTGCGTTCGCCGCTGAAATGATGTTCGAAAACTTCTGTATGATCTTTAGTACCAATTGCAATGTAGATAAGGCCCACTGGTTTTTCCGCCGTACCACCGCCGGGGCCGGCAATGCCAGTGACGGCAATTGCTATGTCCGCTTTGCTATGACGAAGTGCACCTTGCACCATCGCGCGCGCAACCGGTTCGGATACCGCGCCGAATTGTTCGATCAGATCTGGTGCGACGCCCAGCATGTCGCTTTTTGCAGCATTGGAATAAGTAACGAAGCCCCGATCAACGAATTCGGAACTGCCTGGTACTTCAGTGAGCGCCCAGCTAATCAAGCCACCGGTGCAGGATTCCGCAGTCGCGATCATCCAGCGTTTCTCTTTGAGTTTTGCAAAAATTTCTGGGACTAAAGTATCCAACCAATCCCCCATACGCAGACAGCCGTTGCAAGCCCTGCCGCCAAATCATCTATCATGACGCCGACAGGCCCGTGCACGTTTTTATCCAACCAACGGATCGGTCCCGGCTTCCAAATATCAAAGAGCCGGAACAATGCGAGGCATAGAAATACCTGCACAAAATGCGGGCCGGAAAAAATCATTGCAAGCCATACGCCCGCCCATTCATCAATGACGATCCATCCGTCATCATGTGTCTGTGTTTTTTCCTGAATTTGTTCAATTGCCCACCAACCCGCGACGCAGGATATGAGGAACGCGAGGATCAGTGCAGCCTTGCCTGCTTCTGACATCATCATGGCAATGC
>DATCRN010000207.1:0-9007 GCA_036568945.1 Alphaproteobacteria bacterium
GCTTTTAGGCGTTCCTGGTATTCCTTCATGTAGGTTATATCCGTGTGCGCGCCGACCATTCGCCAGGGCTTGCCGGCCTTGTCGTACATAGCTTTGGCGCGGGCATTGATCCACAGCCAACGGCCTGAAGAATGCTTCATGCGGAAAGTATTGGAATATTCGGAAATTTCACCACGCAAATATCGATTTACGTAGTTCCAGGTTTTTTCCGCGTCATCTGGATGCAAAAGATCTTTGAATTCTTGCAAGCTTCCCATGTGCGATGCTTTGTCATACCCAAGCATAGTGAAGAAGGGGCGCGAGTAATACACTTTGCCGGCAGCGATATTCCAATCGAAGATCCCGTCATTAGCGCCTTCGGTGGCCAGAATGAAACGCGCTTCGGTTTCTTTTAAGATTTGCTCGGCCGAATTGCGATGCGACTGGGCGTGCAACAAAATTCCGTTGAAGAGCATCAGCAGCGTAACGCAGACCGTACCCCCCACCAAAAGAATTAAGAAATATTGATCCTTTTGTGCTTCGACATAGGCAATACGGCGTTTCAGCAAATCATATTCATCACCTACGATTTCATCGTGCAATTGTGTGATTTGCGATCGGAACTCGTCTATAATGCGGAAATTGGCCAACGTACCATAAGGCATCGGCACACGCATTGCGAAGTGTCCTGCACGTTCTTCCAACGCATTGGTAAATTGCCCAAACACAGTCTTCAAACGCTGCAGGCGCTCGCGTTGAATTGGGTTGTCCTTGGTATAACTATCCAGTGTATCCAGGTTTTTGTTTAAGCTGACATGCTCGTTATTATAGCGGTCGATGAAGCGCTGATCGCCGGTGAGCAAATATCCCCGCTGCGCCGATAGTAACCGCTCGAGCGTCGTATTCACCCGTTCGGTCGATAAAATGACGGCATTGCTATGTGCTACCCATTCGCCGGATCGTTCAATCTCGTTATTGCTGCGGACAAGCATCGTGGCCAGTCCCGCGAAGCAAATCAGGGCCAGAAAGGTAAAAATGATGAAATTGCGGTATAAAAGCCTGTCCATACCAGGGATATAGGGCAAAGTGGGTTAAAAAAACAAATAAAAAAGCGCCCAAAGCGGGGCGCTTTTCAAGAAATTCAAAGACTTAGATAGGGGGTGTTTTACCGCGGAAAGCGTGCACAGCTGCCGCTACGACAAACAAAATTAAGAAGACAACGAACAGAACTTGCGCGATCTCCACCGACACAGCCGCCACGCCGCCAAAACCCAGTACGCCTGCAATCAATGCCACAACCAGGAATGTCAAAGCCCATCCTAACATAGCTTTATCCTTTCTAACCCTTATGAGTGGTTTGCTCCAAAATGATGCTTATCCAATGAATTGGGGCAATTTTAGTTCCTTGGGAACAAAAGTCCGGCCTAATGAGTTGGCAAGTTGTAACAAATACGTAACAAAGGGGTATTCTATGTACGCAGGGGTAATGATCATGGACGATCGCATCATCACAGATCTAGATATCCAAGCCTTGGTAGATAACCAGCTGGATTGGGAAGAAGAAAAGCGCGTCCGTCGTCATTTGTTCCAAAGCCCCGAGGCCCAGCGCCGTTATGATGAACTCCGCCAACAAAAACAGATTCTGCAAATGTGGTGGCAAGAGCGCCGAACCCACTAATACTACTCTAAACAGATATACCAGCCGGCCTTCTAGGTCGGTTTTGCTTTTTTTTGGGCGTTCCTGTAGTTAAAGCCTCCATGAAACCGCCTTTAAAATCCGGCGCCAAATCACGTGGCAAGCCGCGCCCATCCAGATCTCGTATGCCTAAACAGGCAATGCGATCATCTGGTTCTGGCGGCAAGCTGGATGATTTCACCATTCTAGATCTTGGACCTCAAGGGGATGGGATCGCTCGCCGGGGGCAAGAACGTATTTATATCGACCGCGTCTTGCCGGGCGATGTTGTTCGTGCGCGCGTAATTCGCAGCGATGAAGGGCTTTTGCGCGGTGATGTGGTTGAGATTGTGAAAGCCTCGCCGGATCGCATTAAAGCGCCTTGCCAATATTACGATCAATGCGGCGGTTGCACATTGCAGCATGCGTCCGATGACTTCTATAAAAAATGGATTGAGCACACGGTGCATGTTGCGCTTGAAAAACAAGGCGTAAAAGTGCGCGACTTCAAGCCGACTATTTTTATTCCTGCCGGTACGCGCCGTCGTGCGACATTCGCAGCATTCAAAACCGGCAAAGGCGTGATCATGGGATATTATCGCCGCCGTTCGCATCAGATCAACGAGATCGATGAATGTCTGGTGACTGATAAATCGCTCATGGAATTGCGCACTGTGTTGAAGACGCATTTGGCGCCCATTTTGAAACCCGGCAAGACCACAGATATCTTCGTGCAAAAAATCGGCGGCGCTTATGATGTCGTAATTACCGGCGATATCGGTAAAAAACACGCACCCGATATGGAATCACGTCAGGCTCTGGCTGACCTTGTAAATAACACATCCGTCGCGCGCGTTTCTTGGCGTGGGAATGAAAAACAACGCATCGAAACAATCGTTGAACGCACACCGCTGATTGCCAAATTCGGCGCGCTAAACATCGCCATGCCGCCGGCTGCGTTTATGCAGCCGACACCAGAAGGCGAAAGGGCGTTGGTGAATGCTGTCATGGCGGCACTTCCTGCCAAGGGAAAATTTGCCGATTTATTTTCCGGCTGCGGTACATTCTCCGGTCCAATGTTGGAACGCGGCCCCGTCGATGCTTACGAAAGCGTTGGCCCGGCCACGGATGCGATGATCAAATCGAAAGGGCCTCTTCCTTTAAAGGTGTTCCAACGCGATCTATTCCGCAACCCTTTAAAGCGCGATGAAGCAAATCGGTATGACGCGATCGTCTTCGATCCACCGCGGGCAGGAGCGCAGGAACAAGCGCGTGCTATGGCGTCATCCAAATGTCGTTTGTTGATTGGCGTCTCATGCAATCCGGCCACATTCGCGCGTGATGCGCGTGTTTTATGCGAAGGCGGATATCGTTTGCAGTCCGTGCAAATCATTGACCAGTTCACTTGGTCGCATCATGTTGAAATCGTCGGCGTGTTTACGAAGTGATCGTCGTTAACCGATAGGTATTTGGCCCGGTCATTTTCTTTTCAGTTGTATCCGGATTCCACAATTGCTGGTCCATAGCGACAAAAATCCCAGGCTTGCCTTCATGGAGACGCTCAAGCGCGAACAGCATTTGGTTTTCTGCATCCGAACTTGGGTTGTTGAAAGGGATCCATGCCCCCACAAGCAAAATTGTTTTGTCTGTATTAGGCAGCTCCTTTTTTAGCAATCTGCCTGTGTCGCAAATCGAAAATGTGCCGTGTCCTATTAAGATACGGTCGGTTTTAGCGCCAGCAACCGTTTGCACAATACGCATGCGGTCATCATCGGTGATTTGCCGTGAATCTTTATTCATCAAGGCGATATGGTTGATCTTCAAACCCGCTTGGTGACCTAACCATTCAGCAGCACTGCTAGAGTCTCGCAATGCGCCGGTATCAGAATTTGCGCCGTCAATCGTGCCGCCTGTCGTGATAAAAGTCATCTCCATGGTGATCAACATAGGGCGGCATATCGGCAGACACAAATAAAAACGGGGCCGATAACGGCCCCGTTTTTTTATCTATAGCCTATCTTAGTGATAGACGTGAACTTTTTCGCCATGCAGCGCAAGGTCAAGACCTGCACGTTCGGTATGTTCGTCAACGCGAATGCCGATCGTGTATTTCAGCACTGTCAGGATAACGAAGGTCGCAATGGCGGAGTAGCCTGCGGCAATCGCAACGGCAATCGCTTGGGCGATCACTTGGTTGGCATTGCCTTCCAAAAGACCAGGATAAGCGTTGACGGATGTCGTTGCATACACACCGGTCAGGAGTGCGCCTACAATACCACCGACACCATGAACGCCGAAAGCATCCAAGCTGTCGTCATAGCCGAGTTTTTCTTTGAGGAAAGCCACAGCGAAGAAGCAGAAGATTGCTGCTGCTATACCAAAGACGATGGATGCGCCGAAATCGACGAAACCGGCACCCGGGGTGATTGCAACCAAACCGGCTACAAAGCCGCACAAAGCACCTACGACAGACGGTTTGCCTTTGACCATCCATTCAAGCAGAAGCCAGGCAAGACCACCCGTCGCAGCTGCTGTGTTGGTTACGAGGAAGGCCATACCGGCCAAACCGTTCGCGGCGATGGTGGACCCAGCGTTGAAACCGAACCAACCAATCCACAACAGGGATGCACCCAACATGGACAGAACCAAGTTGTTAGACGACGCCTGATTGCTCATGACCGATTTGCCCAAGACAAGAGCGGCTACAAGACCGGCCACGCCCGAGGAAATGTGAACAACGGTACCGCCTGCGAAATCAAGCGCGGTGCCAAAACCACCGATACCTTTGTAATCGGTCATGCCCATGCCACCGAGGAAACCTTGCGGTCCCCAAACCCAATGCGCGATCGGGCAATAGACGAGGATCGTCCACAGCACGCTAAACACCAGCACTGCCGAAAACTTAATACGGTCCGAAACCGATCCCAAAATAATCGCGCAAGTAATGATTGCGAATTTCATTTGGAACAGCATGAACACCGTTTCAGGAACGGTGCCGGAAAGCGAACTAACGCTCACGCCTTTCATGAACATCTTGTCCAGACCACCGGCCCAACCATTGCCTTCGGTAAAGACCATGGTGTAACCGATGATCGGCCAGACCAAAGACACGATACAAGCAACCGCCAATGTTTGCATCAGCGTGGCCAGAACATTGTCCTTGCGAACCAACCCACCATAGAACAGTGCTAGGCCCGGCAAGGTCATCATGAGAACGAGCAAAGATGCAACCAGCATCCAAGCAGTGTCACCTTTATCTGGCGCGATAACAGGCGCTACAGCATCCTGCGCCATTGCGCCTACGGGTAGAAGGCACATCAGCGATGCGACGACTCCCAGCATTTTGTTTTTAAGATTGATAATCACGTTGAATACTCCCCCTTCTAGGAAAATTTTTAAGAACAGATGAGAAGACGATTCGAATAAATCTCATAAAAGGATAATCGAAGGATTTCAGATGTATAGGGGAGAATTGACGCAGTTGCGAAGGAAGTAGGCGCTAATAGTCAAAGCACCGTCTTAGAAATGCCCGTTAAGACCAAGGATTCCCATTAAATTCCGTCTTCAGCGAGCTTTTTCTCGATCTCATCGCGGCTGACCGGCTTTTGAACAACCACGCCAAACCAGCCCAGACCATCGTATTCTTCGTACCCGATGGTTTGCGCGAAGGCGACGATATCGCCGGCCGAATTATAATAAGACCCGTGTTGTTGACCTTGGGTGTCCAGGTCAAACTGGGTGTAAATGCCAGCGCCGTCAGAGGATTGAATGATCCGGCGTTTGCCGTCCAACAACATAACGCGCGTACGTCCCCATTCTTCGGGTGTTAACGTCGGCTCTTTTTCGCAAATTCCTTTGGATTGAGGACCCCAATCAAAAAAGACACCCAGAACGCCCAGAACTTCGGATGCCAGCTCGCCGCCGCGGCGTACCGATGCCGAATAAATGGCAGCTGGAGAATTATTGTGGATCGCAGAATCCGTCACATCGTCGACAATATAGTCGGCGCCGGATTGCGTGTTAATCGCTTCATAAAACCAGCGATCTTTTTTAACATTGGCATTGACGGATGATGGGTACATATCAGGCTTCGACACAGCCATCACATCGCCGTTTTTATCGACCAAAACCAGGTTCATATAGACGCCGTAGAATTTATTAATGACGCCTAAGCGTTTGGTGGCGTAAGCGCGGTTTTCCGGCGTGGGATCTTCCAGACAACGCCAAAACGCATCATCAGTTGCCCACCAGCGGCAATCAGCCGTTCGTTCATAAAGGTTACGGACGATAATCTGTACCAAGGTTTGCGCCATGTCGGTCAGGCGTCCGCCCTCAACCTGCTGCACCATTTTTTCGGTGATATCGATGCCGTATTGGATACGGTTGATGATCAGCGATTTGAATTTATCGGAGTTTTCTTTGGCCTGTTTGGCTAAGGATTTCACTTCGTTGGCAACCACGATAAAGCCGCGACCTGCTTCGCCAGATCGTGCCGCTTCAATCGTGGCGTTGAGCGCCAACATGTTGGTTTGTGATGCGATTGTCTCGTTATCTTTAGAGAATTTTTTGACGTCATCTTCGATCTTGTGGATCAAGCGTTCAATGACACGCGGCATCATGCTGAAATTCCCCTCTTCTAGGCGACCAATACAGGTTTCATATTAACCTAAATTAACGAGCAAATCATTCTTTGCCCCGAAGAGAGGGGCGCGAATGTGCGCTTCTCATACATGTGTATGGCTAGGTTTTCTGCGGTTTTCAAGGAAGGGTGGATTAGATGCGACAATTTGTCCATCCATTATGAACAGTTTAGGGGGAACTTAAGATTCCAAATCGACATAAATAGCGCCGCCATTTTGCACGCCGGCAATCACTTTAAATCCATCCCGTGCGAAAGCTGTGGCCGTGACCGGGTGTCCCGAGGGCGCGCTTAAATTGAAGGCCTTTCGCGTCTTAATATCAAGGAGAAGGAGCGCGCCATCCTCAAACCCTGCCGCCATGACATTTTGATTCGGGTGTCCTACCAGGGCCGATACCATTGCGCCATTCGACCATCCCAGTTGCAAAGCTTCACGGCCTTCCGGTCCTTGTTTATCAAATGGCCACAGGATGACGGTTTCTGATCCAGAGCTGCCTAACCATTTACCGTCACCACTCCAAGCCATTTTCGTAGGCTTGGTCCAATAACCGCGCATTTGGTAATCGCGCTTTAAGGATACGTTCCACATATGAAGGGCACCTTCCTGCATGGCCGTCACGATCCATTTTTTATCCTGACTGACAGTGATCGCCAGATGCGCCCCTTTCCATGGCAGATGGTTGGATTGTGGCTCGAAATGCGGCCATGCCCATAAGGTCACGCCATCGCGATGTGCGGCAGCGAGGCCCATGCCGTCAGCTGCAAAACATACATCATTCACGCCAAACGGATGCGGACCGATGATACGCATTTCTGCATCGCGCGCCGTCCACAAGTGAATGTTTTTTCCATTGGCCACTGCAATGGCTCCGGTCTTGTCATGTACGGCGACTTTGTCCGTCCATGCACCTTTAAAATCAGCGATATCTTTTAAGGTGCCATCAAACGCAATGGTTTTAAGCGTGCCGTCATCGGATAAAGATAAAAATCCATCACCATAAGCATAAAGCGCAGGGACAGCACCATGATGCGCTTTCACGCGGATGCGGTCACCTTCAGGTGTAGCGGTGTTGACAAGAATAATATGTCCATCACCAAGCCCAAACGCGAAATGACTGCTATCTTTGCTGAACGCACATGTGTTCACAGGCGCATCGAATTTATATCCATGCGCAAGCAATTGTCGTTCGGCAGAAAGATTAGGCTGCATTATCAAGACAAGCGTTAAATCCTTTTTCAAGGATCTCTTTATTTAAATTCCGGCCGATGAAAACCAATTTGCTGGTTTTGGCTTCGCCTTCTTTCCACGCATTTCCGGGCGCGGAATCTGCAATCATATGCACGGCTTGGAAATTAAAGCGACGCTGGGCATTGCGAATATTCAAAATGCCTTTGGCGCGCAAAATATCCGGTCCTTGTTCCGCGAGCACATGCCCGATCCATTCCTCAAACCGACCCATGATGACGGGTTTGTCGGTGGTAAGCGCGATCGATTTTACTTCTGTGTCATGGCTGTGTTTGTGCGCGCCTTCCAAAAATTGCGGCTCGATCGCTAGAATGCGCGATAAATCAAACGCACCCTTATCCCAGATTTTAGATAGTTCAATTTCGCTGTTCTTGGTGCGATGTAAAACGGCATAAGGGTTGATTGCACGGATATGCGCTTCAACACTGTCGGCTTCATCTACGCTCACTAAATCCATCTTGTTGAGAATGATAATATCGGCAAATGCGATTTGATCTTCAGCCTCAGGGCTGTCTTGCAAACGTTGTTTGATATGTTTGGCATCGACTACCGTAACAACCGCATCGAGGCGCGTGGCTTTTTTGACTTCATCATCAGCGAAGAATGTTTGCGCAACAGGGGCAGGGTCGGCAAGGCCCGTGGTCTCTACGATGATGCCATCGAACTTATCAAGACCGCGACGGATCAAGCCGTTAATGATACGGATCAAATCGCCGCGCACGGTGCAGCAGATGCAACCGTTATTCATTTCAAAAATTTCTTCATCCACGCCCACGACCAAATCATTGTCGACGCCGACGCTTCCAAATTCATTAATAATAACGGCGAATTTTTTGCCGTGCGGTTCGGTCAAAATGCGGTTGAGCAGCGTGGTTTTCCCTGCACCCAAATAACCTGTAAGAACTGTAACGGGAACTTGTTTATCACTCATCGTATGAACAATCTATTTCTAGGATTTCCTTTGTCGCGGAAGCTCGCGTCTTCACGCAGGCCCGCTGTTGTCAGGGGCGCGGCAATGCGGGCATCGAAATGAATTGCGTTTTCGCCCTCAACCTCCACCAGCACCTGACGCACTGATGTAAGTACATTTGGCATTCCGGCAAGGATGGGCCCCTCGATCCCATCGACATCCAATTTGATGTGCGTGGGGGCCGGGATTCCCAGCAGTTTTACCGCATCGTCGCCACGCATCCCTGGTACGGATTGTTTAAAAATGGCTTGGAAGGTGCCGTCCTGATTTTTGGCCTCATGCAATGCATTTCCTGCGCGGCCAACCGATAGGTTAGCCAGATGCAACGGGAAAACGCCGGTTTGATTGGACAAAGCGACGCACAGTGGATTCACTTGATTGTCTTTTTTGTTCAGCGCCACATGCTCGACAAGCAGGGCAAAGTTAAACGCACTGGGTTCGAATGCATAAATTGTCACACCTGGTTTCATGGATGCGTACATCGAATAAAGACCGATA
>DATCRN010000208.1:0-2242 GCA_036568945.1 Alphaproteobacteria bacterium
GACAGATAATATTCACGAAGGTCGTAAGCGGATGGGAACATAAGACCAATATAAGATGCAGGTGTGTGCCACACAAGCTACGCGGTTAACAGGAGCCGCTTAAGCGAAGCGCATAAATGTCTTGAAATCGCGAAAGCCTTCTGACAACACTGATCCATGGCCCTTTTCTACCGCCATTCCTGCTGTATGCGCTAAAGCCCAGACCGGCCCCCGGTTTCTGGCCTGTTTCCCCATTTCTTAAAAATCCGGAACTCAGCGCTTACCCTTTCTTTAAAAAAATTTTTAAGCAGGAGTTATTCAATGCCCCTTCGTACTTTTTTTATCGCCCCCAAAACCAGCCGTGCGCATTTTGAGTTCACGGATCATTACGATGAATCCTATGACGATACGCTGATCACAGAAGAATCTCTTAAAGAAGCCCTCGCCGAGCAAGGCAAAAAAGACGGTTTCAAAGTCGTGCGCGCATCTCTCGTTTTTGGATCTATTACGGTCATTCCTGTGGTGGAAATCGAATTTGGCCGCAAAACACCGGTGGAACTCAAAACACTCGCGAAGTTGGATCAATATTACAGCGTGCGTATCAAATTTCCGGGTGACGGACGCTATGCAAAACTGCGTCTTTGATTAAAGCAGATCGAATAAAATGGGGATGAGCGGCTTGTCGGCTGGCGGCATGTCATACTGGCTAAGTTCGTTCATCCTCACCCATGCCAGTTGCTGGCCTTCAAGCGGCGTAATGGTTCCGCGCCATTTGCGCAGGGCAAAGGTCGGCATCAACAAGTGAAAATCATCGTATGTGTGTGATGCAAAGGTAAGTGGCTGAAGACAATCCGTACAGGTCAGGATGCCAAGCTCTTCATGCAACTCACGCACCAAAGCGTATTCGGGTGTTTCGCCTGCGCCGACTTTACCGCCGGGAAATTCCCACAAACCTGCCATCGGTTTTCCTTGGGGACGTTGCGCCAAAAGAATGCGTTTATCGGCGTCAATTAAAACGCCCGCGGCGACGGTGATCACGCGGGCGTTCGGAAATTTTGGTAATTCAGTCGGTAGCGGAGATCCGCAGCAGCCTACCTCATCGTCATGATGCGCGTGGACCGCTGCGGTCATATGCTTACGGTGCCGGGGCCGGAGCCGGGGCAGCTTCAGGTGCCGGGGTCATCGCCGGAGCCGCTTCAGGAGCGCCAGCCGGAGCCGGGGCTGCGCCATCAGCAGCAGGTGCGCCAGCGGCCGGAGCAGCAGCCGCAGGTTTCGCTGCGTCTTCAATCTCAACTTTGGCTTGTTGACGCAGTTCCTGCAACTTGGCGTCCAAGATCACTTGGCGTGCTTCTTGTTCCAGGTTCGGTTTTGCTTCTTCGTAAGATGGCTTCACGCGTTGACGGCGGTCTTCCACTTTTACGATGTGCCAGCCGAACTGGGTTTTAATCGGATCTTGGGTCATTTGGCCAGGTTGCATCGCAAACACAGCCGTACCGAATTCCGGAACCATTTCAGACTGAACGAAATAACCCAAATCGCCGCCGCGTTGTGCGGACGGATCTTTGGAGTTTGCTTTCGCAAGTTCTTCGAAGTTTGCACCGCGGCGCAGTTCGGCAATCAGTTCGCGGGCTTTGGCTTCATCGTCGACCAAAATGTGACGCGCGTGAATTTCTTCAGCTTGCGGTTGGTCTTCATATTTCGCTTTATAAGCCGCTTTCAGCGTGTCTTCCGAAATTTTACCATCAAACAGCGTGCGCAGGTATGCGGCGCGGATGATCTGGTCGCGGGAATTTGCGAGCTGAACTTTCACGTCGTCTTGCTTGTCGATGTTTGCTTTATCAGCGGCTTTGTTGATCAGCGCCAGATTGATGTACTGATCGATAAAGGCCGGCAGAATTTGGTCGATATTTTCCGGCGGAACGTTGGCGCCCAGGTCTTTAATGGCTAGAGCCACGTCGCTTTTGTGGATCGGCTTGCCGTCCAGCTTGGCGACCACGATATCTTCGCCCGAAATCAGGGTTGCGGTATCGATTTTCGGCTTAGCGCCAGGCTCACTCGAATGTTTTTGGTTGAACGCATAGACCAGCGATGCGATAGCGACGATAACCGCTACGATCGTGACAATATTGCGTGAATTGCAGCAGCCTTTGCCGTCATGTGCGCAGCAGGCGTCTTTATTTTCCGTCGTCATATGATTAGTTCCCTAACTGGTTAATTTAAACCGGCGCTTATATTGCTAGGGTTATTAAGGCTTGTCCAGACC
>DATCRN010000209.1:0-2370 GCA_036568945.1 Alphaproteobacteria bacterium
TGCTATGGCCGCTTAATTGCGATCATAAGTAACTAAAATTCCACTTATCCTAGCAGATTTGTGGTGGGGCTTGGACCGAGCCTAGCAACAGAATCGGTCCATTTATTTTAAGCCCTAACCTGAATCTGTGTTCGTTTTCATATCGTTTTGAGTCTTTATCCTCAAGGCGCTGGACGCGACTCTGATTTATGATAACCTTTTAGGTTAGAGGTGGCGTGATTCGCGCCATTACACGTGTTTTTAAGTCGGTTCTGACGATATCTTATGACTAACGGTCCTTCCCATCGCGTATTGGTTGTCGAAGACAACGACTTTGTGCGCATGCAAATCGTTCGCTTCTTAACTGATGCGGGCCACGAATGCGTTGAAGCAGCAACTGCCGATCAAGGCATTGAGCAAATGACATCCGCCATTGAGGTAGTCATCGTCGATGTGCGTATGGAGCCAGCAGACGGATTTGAATTTATTAGTGCCTTGCGTGCACGCGGGTTCCAACAGCCGGTCATTTTGGTGACGGGCGATCAGAACCCCGACATTCTTGAAAAATCTTCGCGCTTCAAAGTCGCGACCATTTTGATGAAACCGGTCCAGAAGGACCGTCTGCTCGCGATGGTATCGCGTGCCATCGTGCAACGCCAAAGGAACGCATGACCCTGCAGCTGCAATCACTGCCGAACAAGACGATTGCCCTTCGCGGCGTGTGCTTTGCGTTCGCGCTGATTTGTGGCGTGGGTGTGTCGTCATGTGCGCCGATGAAATCGGCCGATCCGCGCAGCGTTGATATTCCAGCACCGACCGTGCCTGAAGTGCGTCGCAAAGCGCTTAACGAAGCGCCAGACGCCGTGATGATTGTACCGCTCGGCAAAGATGTTTTAGTGCCAAGCATGGACGAAGGCGACCCGCTTCCAACCCGCGAAGTGGGCCCGTTTGAATTGCGCAATGAAAATCTTGCAGGTGCCTTGCAACTAGTCCTGGCAGACTATGATATTCCGCTCGCGTTTGAATCCGACCAAGCTATGACGGCAGGCGTGACTGTTCAAAATTTAAAAGGTCCGCTTGATAAGGTTGTCGAAAAAATTTGCTCTCTTGCCGACCTTTATTGCCTCTATGACGATGGCATTTTGACGGTCAAAGAAAATCAAACCTTCACAGTCGCGCTTCCGCCACTGCCTGCCGAAACATCCTATGACTCTGTCGTCTCAGGTCTCACTGCTTTCACCGGTGTGCAAGGTACTGTGGATGCAACAACGCGCACCGTAATTTACACAGCAACCGAACGTACGGCAAAACGTGCCGCGCAATATTTCGAGCGTTTGCGTAAATCTACGGCCATGATCGTCTATGAAACCTATATTTGGGAAGTCGGTCTTGATGGCGGCAATTCTGCTGGCATTCGATGGAATCAACTGGGTGAAAAACTCGGCGCCTTTAATTTGGGCTTCCGTATCGATCAGCAATCGTCTGTTCTGTCTGATCTTGGCACACCGATTTCAATTGGTCTGCCAACCCGCGGTGCGGTTGATTTAGCTGCAGGCGATATCTTACGCTTTATTTCCACGCAAGGTGCCGTCAAAACAATTTCGCAGCCGCAACTTACGGTCATTTCCGGATCCGAAGCGACTATGCGCGTTGCTGAAACGGAAGCTTATGTTGAGAGTCTGACGCGCACACAGAATACCAATAACAACTCCGAAACCGTATCCACCAGCACAGGTCAAGTCGATACCGGCTTTACGCTTACGATTGGATCCAGTTGGGATAACGGCACCGTCTACGGTAATATCGACATCAACTTGCAACAGCTTTTGGAATTCCAAGATTTCCCGGCAGGCGACTCTACGTTGCGTTTGCCCAAAACAGCTGAGCGTGAAGTGCAAACTCAAGTTCGTGTACGACCAGGCGATAGTGTCTTGATCGCAGGTCTTGTGCGTGAGCGTCAGCAATTCGATAAATCCGGTATAGGCCCCGGTATGGCGCCGATCGTTCCGTTCTCGCGCACTGGTACGACGCAAAATACTGAGCTCGTTTTCTTGATGCGCCCGCGCGTTATTGTTTACAAACCGATCGAGGAAATCGAAGCAGAAAAACGTTCACTTGTCTTGCAAGGTGGTATTGCAGACGTGCCTGATGTAGCGACAGTTGGATCGCCGGAAGGCAGCACGTCGGACGTCCTTAAAAAGGATGTGGTTGTGCCGAAGATGATTGACGATATTAATCCGGCAATTCCTGATCCAACCACGCCCGCGCCAGTCGTGAAAAAAACGACCGTAACGAAAGTACAACCTCCGGCCGCACCCGCGAAGGGCAATACTAAAACCGATATGCCGTTAGGATCATTGCCGTCCAGTGCTCTTGATCCATCCTTAGGGG
>DATCRN010000210.1:0-4932 GCA_036568945.1 Alphaproteobacteria bacterium
ACAAGCCACGAATGATTGAAGGCTTTGGGCCTGAAACAGTCTCGTATGATCGCGTTGCCTTCGGCGATATTGATGCCGTGCGCACAGCGATCATGCCAGAAACCGCGGGTATTATTATTGAACCTATCCAAGGCGAAGGCGGTATTCGCGCAGCATCTACCGAGTTTTTAGTAGGCTTGCGCGAACTCTGCGATCAGCATGATATGGTATTATGTTTTGATGAAATTCAATCGGGCGCAGGTCGCACTGGCAAATTCTTCAGCTACCAGCATCATGACGTAACACCCGATATCGTGACGGCCGCTAAAGGTATTGGCGGGGGATTCCCGGTTTCTGCTGTGCTTGCTAACCAACGCGTGGCGCAATACATGACTCCCGGTACACACGGATCAACTTATGCTGGCCAACCTTTGGGCGTACGCATCGCGCAAACAGCCATCGATTTAATCCGCGAACCCGGTTTCATGGAAGTTGCTGAAGAAAAAGGCAAACATCTGCAAAGGCGCCTCAAGGATCTATCTCATAATTTCAACGACGTCGTTACAAGCGTAGATGGTAAGGGCCTAATGATTGGTATGAAGCTTGCCGTACCGAACGCCGAGTTTTTAAAGCGTCTGCGCGAAAAGCATTTGATCGCGATCAGTACCGCCGATGGGGGAATCCGCCTGCTCCCGCCTCTGATCGTTACTGTCGCGGAAATCGAGCACGCCGTCGATGTTATCCGCGACGTCGCGCATAGTTTTAGGCCGGCATAATCGTTGGGCGCTGACGTCGTTGGCGTGGGAAATGTCTTTGCATTTCTTCCCACTGACGTAGACCATTGTTGCCGAATGCTTGTTCGATTTCGGCGCGGGTTTGAATATGCGCCAAGTCTTGCGGCCAGCGTGTTTCAAATGTTTCTGCCAATTTGGGATGCATTCTGCCGTTTAAAGCTTCTTCAATAGGCGTCAAAAATTTGCTGTTGATTTTGATGACATCGGAATCATGCCATGAATATCCCTGTTGCATCCCAGTTTGCCGTTCATACCGAATACTATGAATGTATTGGCGTGGATCAACCTGGATCATTGGATAAAGCTGCGCCATCACGAGTGCTTGCATAGGATAATTCTGCGCGCGCCCCAAAATAACAATATTTTGCATCGTCATATTCAGCGTCAGAATTTGCATGAACAAATCTTTGTCGCCCTGCTCCAGAGAGTTCAAACTCGGCAGAAAATCTATACGGTGGCTGATCAGTCCCATCAGCGTGCGGCAAATTTCAAAAGTTTTGACGGATAAGTGCCTAGCGCGATCCAGCGGTTCACGCATCTCGCTTAACGGCTCAACATCGCGTTTATATTTTTCCCACGCAGAAGTGTTAACGGCGGATAAATCGATAAAGTCCATAGCTAGGGACCATAAACCATTATTTGCCATAAATACAAATTTAGGGCTACTTTAGTGGCTACAGCTCATAATTGGACATAATTTAAAGGCCGGTGGTAACGTCGCCTATCGTTATTTGAAAGGGCGACCCTATGCAAAGCAATGTTGGCATACCTCAGGAATGGATTGAAGAACGCAACCGTAAGCTGGATCAATCCAAGTTTCAAACTATCAAGAAAATAACTGAGATGGTGAATGGCGTCATTTATGGCGATAGAATGTATGAAGAAGAACGAGCTCTCTTAAAGGTCACCACGCTTCAAGGCCATGCCCATTATGCGTACATGCGAAATCTTTATGCTTTTATGATTGGTGAAGGACAAGAAAACGGCGGCTTCATTGGCGAGATTATCGCCGCTAAAGAGAAGGAAGAGTTCCGAGCCGTGGTCAACAACCATGGTGCTGGCCATTTTTCTACAGCCCCTTGTGTTGACGGAGATCTCGAGGGCATTACCAAAACCACCATCGGATGGATTGCGCGCAATGCCTGGCTGGAACTGCAATTTGACCTGCGCGCTCTTGTGGCCCCTAGCAACAAACCGATGATACTTGCCCCACAGTAATCATGAGAAATCCTGCGCTATCGGCAAATGTTTTGAACACCTTTGCATGAACTATAAAATCAAAGCGCACAGCTTTAAGCCGTCAGATAGCGCTAAAGAATTAGTCGGAAGGCTTGCTTAATGTACGTCAGTTCCTGAACGCGCTGCTTATCTATAGTCATGTCGCGGCTTTTGGGATCTTCCATATACGCGCGATGAGCAGCGCCGGCACCTTGTAAAAATGCACCCAAAGGCCATGCCAATACCGCCAATGTACAAAGCTGTTGACTATTTATACCAAGCAGGCCTGCCACCCCAGTAGCCGCAAGGACGACAGATGTAACAGCGCCAATCTTCGCGGCGTGGCCAAAAACTTCTGAAAGCCAACCAATCCGATTGCGACCCATCTCTGTGTTTTCAATGATCGATTCCATGATTTATCCTTTTTCCAAGGGTAAAAAAAACACAGATGGAACAATATGTCAAATTTAGAAGTGAATGACCTTGCCGTAAGCGTCTAGCACGCTTTCATGCATCATTTCCGATAGGGTCGGATGCGGGAAGACCGTGTGCATAAACTCGGCTTCGGTCAGTTCATTGGTTTTACCGATGACGTAGCCTTGGATCATTTCGGTCACTTCCGCGCCGACCATGTGAGCGCCGAGCAATTCACCGGTCTTTGCATCGAACACGGTTTTGACCATACCTTCTGGTTCACCCAATGCAATCGCCTTGCCGTTGCCTAGGAACGGGAATTTACCGACTTTGACGGTGTAGCCTTTTTCTTTTGCGACCTTCTCAGTAAAGCCGACAGAGGCCACTTGTGGCATGCAATAGGTGCAACCCGGAATGTTTTCTTTTTTCATTGGGTGGACATCCTTTTGTCCGGCGATTTTTTCAATGCAGATCACACCCTCGTGAGATGCTTTGTGCGCCAGCATAGGGGGGCCCGCAACATCGCCAATGGCATAAACGCCCGGCTCATCTGTTTTAAGATATCCGTCAGCCACAATGAAACCGCGATCGACTTTGACCTTGGTATTCTCGAGGCCCAGATTTTCAGTATTCGCAACAACACCCACCGCCATAATAATGCGATCTGCTGTAAATTTTTCAACCTTGCCATTCAATTCTACATGGGCGGTAACGTTGTTGGCGCCCTTCTCCAATTTCTGCAATTTGGCAGACGTGTGGATTTTCATACCCTGTTTTTCGAACTGTTTTCGCGCAAGGGCTGAGATTTCTTCGTCCTCCACCGGCATAACACGGTCCATGGCTTCGATGACGGTGACGTCCGCGCCCATGTTTTTGTAGAACGACGCGAATTCGATCCCGATCGCGCCGGATCCGACAACGATGAGTGATTTTGGCATATCGGGCGGTGTCATTGCTTCGCGATACGTCCAGACCAATTTTTGATCCGGCTCAAAACCTGGAATAACGCGCGCACGCGCGCCCGTGGCAATAATGATGTGTTTGGCAGCCAGCGTTGCCGCGTTATCACCCTTCACTTCCATGCGGCCTTTACCTAGCAATTTACCAGTGCCCATGAAGACAGTGACTTTGTTCTTTTTCATGAGGTGACCGATACCGCCGGAGAGTTGCTTGGCTACACCGCGCGACCGCTCGACGACTTTCTTAATGTCAAAGCTGATTTTTTCAGCCTTCAAACCAAACTGATCCAGATGGTGCATCAAATGGTGAATTTCAGATGTGCGCAAAAGCGCCTTGGTTGGAATACATCCCCAGTTGAGGCAAATGCCGCCTAGATGGTTGGCTTCCACAAGCGCAACTTTCATGCCGAGCTGGCTTGCGCGTATGGCTGCGACATAGCCGCCGGGGCCGCCGCCTAATACAACAACATCAAAATTTTGGTCAGCCATTTAACAACTCCAGAAGTTTATCGGTTGGATAATCAGGTGTGTCATGTGCGCGCATCGCACATTCAGGATGCGCTTGATCGATATCGTCCATGATAATTTCACCGCGATTATTTAAATGCGCGCGAAAATCATCAGTGAACCGGCGCGGCAAAATTTCATCCGCCGTCACGCATAGATATTTAAGAACAATATGATCCGGTAAGGATGCGGCTTTGTCTGCAATATCGGCATACGCATTTTTTAACGTATCGTGAATCGATTGCGGGGAATCCAATGTAACGACGCTGGCAATAAATGGATTACTAAGGGCGGTCGGCTGCCAAATGCTCATGATGCCGGTGGGACCGTTATCAAGCCCTTGCGCTCCCGCCATAAGAAGCAAGGTGCGGATATTGGCCGTTGGTGCTCCCCCTATGGTCAGCGACCACAATGCTGACACTGCACCAAAGGAATTGCCGATCACAACAATATCCGCATAATTCACATGCAGGGTTTGCAATGCAATTGCGGGTTCTCTCAACCACTTTACAAGTGTCGATGGCCCTCCGCCCAAATGCGTCTCTTTATTTTTACGCCCTTGTGCAAGACGTGCCGCGTTATTGACCGCAGACGGCGTAAGAGGGTTATCAAGGCGTGTGCCGGCATGCTTAATAACCACAACATCAAATCCATGCTCTACCAATTCGGCGGCGTGGCGTTGCTCGAACATCCCTGCCCCGAGACCTGGAAATCCGGGGCAAAACAACACAAGCTTCTGCGACGGCGCATCAGGATGAAATACCTGCGCCTCGACGGTTTGTCCGTCTTGCTCGAATGTTTGCCAATGGACATGCATTGTTAGACCTTTAGGCCAGCATCATTACTGGGTTCTCGATGAACCCTTTGAAGGCTGCCAAGAATTCAGCGCCGACGGCACCATCAACGGCGCGGTGATCGACCGATAACGTGACGGACATGACAGTGCCGACCACGATTTGACCGTTTTCAACAACCGGCTGCTCAACACCCGCGCCCACCGCCAAGATACAAGCTTGCGGCGGATTGATGATAGCTGCGAAGTCTTTCACACCGTACATACC
>DATCRN010000211.1:0-6313 GCA_036568945.1 Alphaproteobacteria bacterium
CCCAAATGCTCGAACAAACAAAAACACGCACTCGCATCATACCGTTTCCCGTCGGCTGGCGCATGATCCAAAATATCCTGCGCGGGCAAAAACGTCACCCTGCCCGCAATCTTATCCGAAATTTTAAAAAGACGTTCGCCATCCTCTGTCTTGAACAAAGTTTGCGCAAAGTACGACAGATATTTGGTTGGCACGCTTGAGACAAAACGAAAGGGGTAGTGTTGCGTTTCAGCAGCAGCAATATACTCGCCTTTCACATCCAACCCATAAATGGCGAGGTTCGGATATCGATCGAACAGACCCGCCGCATGCGCCATCATCGCGAAAGAAAACGCTTCGCATCCCACCGAACATGGCGCGATCAAAATTTTGGCATCCTGTGGCAAATCTTGCGTCTTTAAATAATTGATCAGCCGCTCAAACTCATACTCGTGACGATGGAACATCGTCGTGCCTTCAATATCGCCTTCCGTACCGATGCCGATCAAGTCGCTGACATTCGCCACGCGGTGCCCCATAGGGAATTGCGACCACGGTTTTGCCACCCGGGCTTGCGCATCAAAATCAATGTTAAAGGTCGGTACCTCGCTCATAGCTTAGCTGTAACTAAGCAGCTGCCGGCGTGTCAAAAAATGACGTTAATCTTTGGCGGGATTCCGGCAGGGTGTACGTCGTATGCGCCAGCAACCGGTGCTCGATAAAATAGCCGGACAATTTCAAGCCCGCCGCAACATCGTCGATGTTCACTTGTCCCTCGCCGCGCAAAAACCCCGGCAATTTCAGCAACCTGTCTTTATATGTTCCCGCCGCCGCTTCGCTCACAGCGCCGCCGGATTTGGGTGATACGTAATGCAAATTCTCCGTCTCGCCCGTGACCACGCATTTGGATAAATCGAGTCCAAATCCAAGTTCGCGCAGCAGCGACAATTCCCAATACACCAGCATCGCGCCCCAGATTTCCTTATCTTGTGCGAGTGATTGGAATAACGCGTCGGTACCGGTGAAAAGCGCCGGATGCCGTTCGCGTTCCGGCAATGTTTTATCAAGGATCGCGCACACGGATTGTAGGGCGGCCAGCCGCGCGGGGTCCTCGAGCCACGCCGGGTCTGGCGGAAAATCATCTTGAATCGCAAACGCGCCAAGCTGATCGGATGTCTGCGCCGACCATTCGACATCCAACTTTGCGCCGGGCTGCAATGCTGCGCGCATCCGGCTGCTGGCATGGCCGCCATGCACATAGCCGGCATGTCGCCCGTGTTTTTCTGTGATCATACTAACAACCGCCGCATTTTCCCCATGCGCGCGGACAGATAAGACCAAGCCTCGATCATTCCAGCGTTCCATGCCTTGCATCCTGCCTGATTCGGCAAAAATCCGCTTGCTTTGCTTAATTAGCTAAACTAGACTTAGCTTAGCTAATTAAAAAGGCGGTTTTATGCCCCAAATCAACATTCACCAGGCCAAATCAACATTATCCAAGCTTGTTGCCGCTGCTGAAGATATGGGAGAGGAAACGACACTCTGTCGCGCTGGCAAGCCTGTCGCCAAAATCACGCCAATTGGGGCAAAAACTGTATGCAAAGCCAGGAAACCTGGTTGTTTTGAGGGTAAAATCGAGATTTCCGATGATTTTGATGATTTTTTACCCGCTGAAAGTGCAATTTTTAGCATTCCTGGGGCAAAATGACCCAATATTTGCTCGATACACCCGTTTTATTAAGCTTTTTGGCCGGAAAACCCGACTTTTCGACCGAAGTGCATACAATTTTTGCGGATACCAGCCTAAAAATCCTCGCATCTAGCGCCAATATCTTCGAAGTCGCGGTCAAAAAGGCCCTTAAACGCATCAAAATCCCCGACGACTTTCCTGATGCCGTACGAGAAAGCGGTTTTGATATCCTTCCTATCGCTGACACGCATGCCTGGAAGACCTTGCGCCTGCCCTTCCATCACCCGGATCCATTCGACCGGCTCCTCATTGCTCAGGCCAAATGCGAAAATCTGACACTCCTTACCCGCAATCCGATTTTTGAGCGCTATGACGTGAACGTGCAAATGGTGTAATCATCACCGTCATGATTCACGCAAAACCTTTTCTTTTAATCCGCCACGGTGAAACCGTGATGAACGCCCTGAAACTCACCTGCGGTGGTGGGGTCGATACCGAACTCAACGACACGGGATGGGCCCAGGCGGAGTTGGCGGCCAAGGCGCTCTTTGCCCTGCCCGTCAAACCAACCCTCATCATCAATTCCGGCATGCGCCGCACGCGGGAGACGACTTCCGTTTTAAACCGTGAATTAGGCTTGCCCGTTCTTGAAGATAATGATCTGCGCGAACATATGATGGGTGAATGGGAGCAACTTCCCTGGGCGGAATCTTTTCCGCACCTTATTAATGACGACAAACCGAAGGGCGGCGAAAGCACATCCGAATACGCCGCGCGTGTTCGATCCACTTTGGATAAGAATTTAAAGGCCCACGCCTCCGAACGCATTTTGTTCGTGGCCCACGGCGGCACATTCCATGGCATGCTCAGATCCTATCAATATGATCGTTGGGAAGCGTTTATTCCAAATGCCACCTTGCATGCGTTCGAACCCGAGCCGAAACACGAGCCGATGCCGTGGAAGATCACCCTGCACCAATGGGAAAAGGACACTCTTCTAACCTCGGCCGCGCCGATCTGCCCGTCAGTGCCCTATACCAACACCTCACGCGAACTTGAGTGGCGCAAGTCAGCCGGTAAATAATTCTTCTTCGTAATAAAAAAACCCGCCTGATCGGCGGGTTTTAATGTCTTTAAGCGGTCCAGTACCGGATATCGCCGGTGTCCACATGGACGAAGGAACGGCGCGGATAGTAACCGACGCCGCCTGATTTCAGTGAAACGGCCACTTCATGTACTTGCGCGGTCGTCGATCCCGGGACGCGAATATCGGCGGCTTGACCTTTCATGTGGAAGGAATTGCGCGCGACATTGCGAGAAACTTTGCGCAACATGGCATTGGTTTCCGGGCAGCGATAGCCGGACAGGACGGTGAGCGGCTCGGAGCACGCACAGCGTTTCTGCATTTTAGCCAGAATATCGATCAAACGCGGGTCGATCGGGTGCATCTGTTCGGTGCGGTGATCGCGCATAATGTGGTTGATCTGGCGGAAAGCGCGCGGAACATAATAGCCGCCGACGCGATAAACGCCGTTAAAGGTTTCCCCTGTGTGGGAATTTTTAATGGAAATCGAATACCCGATCGTCTCACGGGCAGCGGCGGGAAGTATGTTCGCCATGGAGGCCACGAGGCCAGCAACGCCGGCAACTCCGGCTTTTAAAATTTTACGACGTACTAAAAATTCTTTCATTGTTACAAATCCCTTGGGCCATTTTTAAAGCGGCGGAACAAGTCGTCTGTTCGGTGCGTTAATGGATTAGTTTGAGGTTGTGTTTAGAACGGTGTCCTGTCTGGCTTCTTTGAAGTTCGGCTGCAAAATGTTTGCGGCCTGGTCTAGAAGTTTTTGGGCGTCCCTCTGCGTTGTTAAGACGTTGTTAACCAAATTATCGTATCTCGGTTTATCTAGTGCGTAAACATCGTGCCCTAGGACCAACTGGGCGCGATCATTAAACCATGCCGTCATATAGTCAAGGTAAATCGGAATTTTACTTGCTATAACCACATCTTTGGTCTGGCCTTTCTTCACAAAATCCTTGGTTTTCTGCGGATCCCAGCCCTCGGTCCCTTGTAAAATAAAATTAGTTAATTCTTCAGGATTCCCCACCCGGACGCATCCAGAGGACAAAGCGCGGAACGACCCCGCGAACAGATCGCGGTGATTGGTATCATGCAAATAAATGTCATACGGGTTGTCCATGATGACCCGGTAAAAACCCAGCGGATTTCCTTCGCCTGCCGGTGTCCACATGCTCACTTGCGCCATCTCTTGCGGCGTCACTTGCGTCCAATCAATCATGGTTGGATCAAAACTTTTCCCGCCCTTGGTGAATTTAAGACCATGACGGCGGACAAGCTTGGCCGGATCCTTGGTCAGTTGCGGAATAAAATCTTCATTCCGAATGGTTTTGGGCACTGTCCAAGTCGGGTTAAGACGCACACCGGTAATTTCGGTACGGAAGGAAATCGTCTGGCGCTTAGGCTGCCCCACAACAACGGGCATCGACAACGCAGGCTGGTTATCATTGTATGCGGTCAGCAAAAATCGCGCGATGGACACTTCAATACGGCGATCTTCGCGAGCACGGCGATGCGGTTCGCGCAGACGCTGCAAATTAGCAACCAGCTGTCGGCGCTCTTCAGCCGCGCTGCGGTTTAAAATCCCGAGCGTCACGCCACCGATCGCGCCGTCATTTTTAAGCCCGTATTCGACTTGGAAAGCTTGGACGGCTTTAACCAATGCCTCGTCATATAAATTCGCGACATCCGGCGTAGCATCAACCGCGACAGGCACAGCCCCATATTCCAACATGCGCGCGCGAAGCAGGGGCACGGCCGGCGACGACATGCCTGGCTTAAACGTGCGTTTAAAGTTAATCATTTCCGGCGCGGGCACCACCTGGCCAGTTTTGGCGGCTTCTGCGTTCGCAGTCTCTTGGCTGTCGATTTGCGCAAGCCTGGTTTGCATCGCCTTATAAAGCGGCGTATCCGGCGCAAGATCGGCCAAATTATCTTCAATATCACCTTGGATGACGCTACCCAAGGTCGCGGCATCAAGCTTTTGTCCCAGAAGATCGGATGCGTAGCGCCACAAATTATACGTCCACAAAATTTCGGCTTGTTGCCAACCGCTTTGGTCTTTCGGCGCTTCTGTCGTCAGCATGGTTTGCATGCGATCGACACCATAGGTTTGCGGATCAAGACCATGCGCCCTCGACATCGATAGAATGCTGGGCAGTGCCTTCGCATCATCGGTGAATTGATCGCCTTTGGTCCACACGGGTTTAAATTCGCGCGCGGCATAAAAATCATGCATTGCGCCAAATGCCGCATCATAGTTGCCGGCATAACTGCATTGGGGCGCAAAGCTTAAGCCCACCAACACCAAAAATGCCAAAATGCGAATTACCATGTCTCGCGTGCCTCTGCGGTAAATTTAGCTTTTTCGATCGCTTGCCTGATCGCGATGGGCCGTGCCAAAACCGGTAGGGTAATTTCCCCCACGCCCATACCACGCACTTGCACAACACCAAAATCCAAAAGCCGGCCTAATACGCTTTGGGTAACATGCACCGATTCGATGCGATCGATATTCATTTCATCGACGCGGCGGGCGATAACCCCCTCTTTAATTACCAGGCGTTTGGTCGTAACAGCGATTTCCGTTGTGGCTTTAATGATCATCATCTGCCCGAACAAGGCGGCTCCAACCAAAAGCCCTCCAAAGGCGAGCAGTTTTAAGCCCGGATGAAGATCGCGTAAAACCGCGATATAACCACCGCGCCGCGCGATGGTGTCAGCCCAGCCTTGCCAGAAATATTGATCGGGAAGATTTGGCAATGTCGCACTCATATCCGTACGCACATCCCACGTCATACCTGCAATGATCACCGCGAAAAAAACGCCGGCGCCAAAAAATAACCAGAAGGATGCGTTCACCAAATAGATCCAATGAAAACGCCCAATGTGATAAATTTTCTCACCCGAGGTGAGCGACTGTTCGACGTAATTCACCGCTTTAGATCCTACTTACATTTTAACCGCCAGGATTAATCACCCAGGCAAACACCCAAGGCACGCGCCGTGTGTACCAAAGCATCGGTCGGTTTGATCGCCTGATACGCGGCAATCGCATCTTCAATCGGCACATCGATCACTTGACGGTTGGACCACGCGACCATGCGATCGAATTTGCCGGCTTCAATCAAATCAACGGCATGCACACCAAAAGCGGAAGCAATCAAACGATCGTTGAAGGTCGGGGGGCAACCGCGCTGCACGTGACCAAGTACGGTGACGCGCGTTTCGGATCCGGTCAGTTTTGCAAGTTCATGCCCGATATATTGGCCGATGCCGCCGTAACGTTGTTGACCGTCCGCGAAAGTGACTTTCATATCGGCGCCCGATGCGCCTTTGACCGCTTCTGATACAACGACGAGAGCGAAATTGCGGCCGGAATCTTTGACGTCTTTAATTTTGGCGGCAACCTTATTCAGGTCATACGGAATTTCCGGGATCAAAATGACATCGGCTGCGCCTGCAATACCTGCCGTCAGCGCGATGTGCCCGGCATCTCTGCCCATCACTTCCAAAATCATCACACGGTCATGCGACGCCGCGGTCGGCTGCAAACGATCCAGCGCTTC
>DATCRN010000212.1:0-2741 GCA_036568945.1 Alphaproteobacteria bacterium
GAGCGCAAGAGGCGTATCATGTCCGCTTGATGTCACGCGCATCGCCTCGATGCCCATATTGTGTGTGACGCTTTTATCGGCACCCGGCCCTTCCACCACGACGGGTACCGCCATACTGCCACCCATGCAGGCTTGCAAACGCGCAAGACCATCGGTGAATCCAGTGGTTGCGAAATAGAACGGTTTTTCATCGATCAACAGACGGAAATTGCCAAGCTCAGTCAAACGCTCGGCAATTTTTTTGCCGCCGCCTGCTTCATCCAGATTGAGCGAGAGGGTCGACGCATCACTTGCAATTGCATTTAAAACATACGCATCGCCACCGACATTCAAACCAACGGATTTGCCTTGTCCTTGGGTCAATGTTTTTTCGCCCGTGTCGACCGTCATCCCGACGATCCCCTGCTCCCGCGCGTGAACACCCACGATCATGCCGTTGTCGAACTCGGTTACCATCAAGCAACCTGGGCCATCCGTATCTTTATCAAAGGCGGATGCTTGTGACGGGCCCACCAGCCAAGCCGACATCGGTTTGGCAACCGGGTCCTGCGCGGCAAAAGCGGATGCCCCCAGCGCAAGGCTAAGGAAAGTCGCTGCATAGAACAGCTGTGCGAATCGGGGCGTATATTTCATCGGCAGGCAGTTTAGCCCTTTGGCATAAGCCCGCCAAGGGGTAATGGCGGACCTTTATGCAGGCTTGAGAGCAAATGGTAGATTTAGGACATGCGCATGGGCGGTATCGATCAGGCCCTTGAAATCCTGTTCTTGTAAATAATCCGTGCCCCTGAGGTTCGCAGCCCGCGTAAAAGTTGTGACGGCGTGGATCGTATCGTGTTCCGCATCACCTGCCGCTTTTAATATTTGGCGCATATCGCGAAGGACTTCCCCAACCTCCAACGCCGCGCGTCCATGACGCGAAAAAACGACTGCCAAGGATAAGGTATCGCAAAAATTTTCTGCCATGCCGTTTGCGCATTCGCGCGGGTAGTTTAAAATTTTTCGCCAAATATAATGGCCGATTTCATGAACCGTTACCATGTCACACAGCAATTCACCATGATCAAACAGGAAGTCATAGCCGATCAGAACATTGCCGATATACGTCTTTTCCTTTGCATCAGGATTTTCTTCTGCGTACCAAAGCAAGCCGGTGTAATCGCGCTGCTTTAATTTTGATTTAGCTGCGCGCAACTCGTCTTCACTCGCGTTTGGATGATACTCCAGCATAATAAGATCATCGAAGAACAATCCCTCCCGGCTTTCAGGGAAGGTTTCATAAACCATTTCGGCATTACGTTGAATCACGTGGAAATTGGCCATGCCGCACTAAAGCATGGGCCAATGACTTTGCGCAAATTTAGGATTCTTTGGTAATTCGCGCAGCCAGGCTGGCCTCTAAGAACAAATCGATGTCACCATCCAAAACATTGCCGGATTGGTTGGTTTCGACGTCGGTGCGCAAATCTTTAACGAGTTGGTATGGCGCCAAAACATAAGACCGGATTTGATGACCCCAACCGATATCGGTTTTCTCGCCGTGCGCCGCAAGCTTTGCATCTTCGCGCTTTTGCAACTCTTGTTCATACATACGTGACCGCAGCATGTTCATCGCATTGGCGCGGTTCGCATGTTGCGATCGATCGGTTTGGCAGGCAACAATAATGCCCGTGGGAATGTGCGTAATACGCACAGCCGAGTCCGTTCTGTTCACGTGCTGGCCACCCGCACCGGATGCACGATAAGTATCAACCTTTAAATCTTTTTCTAAAATTTCGATGTCGATCGTATCGTCGATGACCGGTGCGACCGAAACAGATGAAAAGGATGTGTGACGACGCGCATTGGAATCGAACGGTGAAATCCGCACCAGGCGGTGCACACCATTTTCGGATTTAAGCCAACCATACGCGTTTGGTCCAGATACTTGAATGGTGGCGGATTTAATACCCGCCTCCTCCCCATCACTTTGATCGAGAAGCGCCACTTTATAGTTATGCTGTTCCGCCCAACGCGTATACATTCGCAGCAGCATCGAAGCCCAATCTTGCGCTTCTGTACCACCCGCACCCGCATTCACTTCCAAATACGCGTCATTGGCATCCGCTTCACCGGATAACAAACTTTCGAGCTCTTTTTTGGCGGCTTCTTCTTTGAGAGCGTTAAGCGCTTTTTCCGCTTCATCGACGATGGACGTATCGCCTTCCGCCTCGCCCATTTCAATCAAACCGACATTATCATTGAGCGCATTCATAATCGCCTTCACAGCGTCGATGCGTGTGCTGAGCGATGTGCGTTCTTTCATGATTTTTTGTGCCTTGGCGGCGTCGTCCCAAAGTTTGGGATCTTCAGAAAGGGCGTTTAATTCATCAAGTCTGGAAAGCGCAACGTTCCAGTCAAAGATGCCTCCTCAGCAACTCGAGCGAGGCGCTGATGTCATCAACGACGGATTGGGTTTCGGCCTTCATTTTTTCAGCTAAGCGGCTTGTTGTTCGTCTTCTTCGTCTTGGCTAGGCATATTGTTTTCAAAATAAACAACCATGTCGTTTGCGGCAGTGGTGAGTTCACCAGCGTCCGCATATTGCAAGGCGTTGATATTGTCACCCGAGAATTCATTTTCAGCAAGCAGGCGCATGCCGTCGGCAAAGGCTACGATCGGCTTTTTCATAGCCATCATTGCACCGATGATGCGTTTGGTGTGCGCATTCGCCATTAATTTGTCGATGTGACGCTGGCCGCCCGGC
>DATCRN010000213.1:0-3529 GCA_036568945.1 Alphaproteobacteria bacterium
GAAAAATATCGTTCGCTCATCCCGAATTAATTGACAGAATTAAATCAATTTCGGTATGAAGATTGATGCCCACAAAAATCGGTCTTAACCGCACGACTGCAACCGGCTTTAGTAACGCGCAAACGCGTGAAGTTGTCGGGCGCGTTCATAAATCAAAGCAAGTCAGCCAAGCTTTGTCTGAATTCGATGCGATTACGCGCATCATCGAAACGGCGGAGTATTCAGATCGCGCTTTTGCGCTTGATCGTCCTAAAACCTGTCGCGAAAATACCGATCATGGTCCGTGCGGGTTCGCCCTGCGCAAATCTGAAGAGGGGATGGGCCGTTGTTCCATTCATGTGGATTTTGGTGCATTGACCGCGCTCGATCTTGGGCCTGAAGAACTTCATTACAAAGCTATGGTGATCACTCAAGTATTGATGCCTCGTCTTGCGGAATTAAAAACGAAGGGGCCGCAATGAAAAAGAACAGCATTTGGCATGATGCCGCCAAATTAAAATTAGCCCAACTTGCCGACGGCCGGAAAAGTGCCAATGAAATTGCCGATGCAATGACGCGCTTTTTTCAAGAAATAGGCGACGTTTACTCGCGCGATGCCGTGATCGGTTATATTCGTCGCACCAATAAAAAATTGACCAAGAACAATCAACCGTTGCTCAAATTATCTGACAGTAAAGGCGGATTTTATGAAGGCCATAAACACAGCCACAAAGTCCCTGTAAGAGAACAAAGAAGTAAAAATAAAAACAAACCAATGGACGCGTTGGGCGAATTCACTGATGTTTTTATTGCCGATGATATGCGTCCTTCGCCCTGGCGCTTTACGCTCGCGCGCATGCCTCAACCAGTGCGACCTTCTTTTCAGCTGCCGATCGAGGAAGCTGCTCAAAAGTTGGTAACGTTATTTGCGCGCACTGCGCTCTATGAAGCCTTCATGCCGAACTATAGCGCCTGCCATTACAATGTCGGCGGACATTCGTGTGGTTTGTTGGTGGAAGAGGGGGTAAAAGATTGCCGTTGCGCCTTCCACAAGGCGGTTGGGCAATATGGTGCTTTGGAACTGACCGCATTTGATGTTTATCTGGGCTCGCCGCTTCTGGAATCGACGTTCCGTCCGGTTGCTTATGCGCAGAAATCTGAGGTTTTGCAGCTCGTTTAAGTCATCGAATAACGGTGTAAATTACCCCCTCCGCCCCTTGACCTAAGGGGGGTGCCGTGGCACATCTTAAGGCGTTGTTTTACCCCGTTTCTTAAGGTTTTTTCATGGCCAGCATTAAAGTCCCTTCTTTGGGTGAATCCGTTTCCGAAGCCACGATTGCAAAGTGGCTTAAAAAGGAAGGCGATGCGGTTAAAGCTGACGAGCCGTTAGTCGAACTCGAAACCGATAAGGTCACTGTCGAAGTTCCATCACCGTCTGCGGGTGTTTTGTCCGTCATTTCCGTGAAAGCAGGCGAAAGCGTGAAGGTCGGCACGGTACTTGGTGAAATTTCCGAAGGCGCAACAGCTGCGGCATCCGCACCGGCACCGAAGGCCGAAGAAAAGCCCACCGCTGCGCCTGCCTCCGCACCTGCCGCGGCTGCGCCTACATCAGGCCGCAAAGAACCTGCTATGCCTGGTCCTGCCGCGCGCAAAGCGCTTGCCGATAACGGTCTGTCCGCGTCCGATGTTGCTGGTTCCGGCAAAGATGGTCGCGTGACCAAATCTGATGTGGCCTCGGCTGCTGCATCACCTGCACCCAAGGCTGCAACACCTGCTGCTGCTCCGTCCGTGCCTGCAGCGCCGCGTAAATCCGGCGAGCGTGAGGAGCGCGTGAAAATGACGCGTCTGCGTCAGGCGATTGCCAAGCGTTTGAAAGAGGCGCAAAACACAGCGGCCATGCTGACGACTTTCAATGAAGTCGACATGACCGCAATCTTGGCGATGCGTGAACAATACAAAGATAAATTTGAAAAACGCCACGGCGTGAAACTTGGCTTTATGGGTCTATTCACCAAGGCCGCTGTGCAAGCGCTCAAAGAATTCCCGGCCGTCAATGCCGAAATTGATGGCGAAGATATCATCTACAAAAACTTCTATGATATCGGCGTGGCCGTTTCGACACCGCAAGGTCTGGTGGTGCCGGTCGTGCGTGACTGTGACACCAAGTCTCTGGCTGACATTGAAAAGGATATTGGCGGTTTCGCCGGTAAAGCGCGCGACGGTCAATTGGGCGTTGCCGATATGACCGGTGGTTCGTTTACCATCACCAATGGCGGCGTATTCGGCAGCCTCATGTCTACGCCGATTATCAATCCGCCGCAGTCTGCAATTCTGGGTATGCACAAAACCATGCAACGCCCGATGGTAATGCCTGATGGGTCTATTCAAGCGCGTCCGATGATGTATGTCGCTTTGTCATACGATCACCGCATCATTGATGGCCGCGAGGCTGTCAGCTTTCTCGTTAAGGTCAAAGACGCGCTTGAAGATCCGGCACGTTTGGTCTTGGAAATCTAATGCCGCATGATTACGCGCGATGGAAATTACCTCTGATCGCGCAGTATGGCGGCCTTAGCCATTTTCTAAATACGCAAAGCTTTCAAAGCGGTATTCATGCGACCGAACTAGTGTCCGGTCATACGCTCGATATCCTGATTCAGCGTCGCAATTCGCCGTACGGTCTTGTTGTTTTCAATGCGGCTGTTAATCGTACGCAAATTCCCAATCCTCCCGTGTTGTATGGACAAGGCATTGCCGCCGGCGCGAATGCAACATTGATTTCCGTCAGTGATCTTGCTTTAACCTTCGGCGACCATATTGAAATGGGTTGGCATGCGGGTAGCTATGACATTCGCTTACAAAAAATTCTGCCGCTGATTTTGGATCATTTACGCGTGGTGCTAAAGATTGAAAGGCTAATTTTATTCGGCAGTTCCGCTGGGGGGTTCGCATCTTTGTTTTACGGACACCAGATGAATAATGTTTTGCCGATTGCTGCCAACCCGCAAACGCGTATTGCAGCTTTTACACCAATGCGTGCGGTACACGATTATGCGGCAGCATGTTTTGGGTGGAATGGTTTGGATGATGTAGGTGAGTATTTGTCGCGTTTTATTTGCACGGATGTCGCGCCCTTGTATGCATCAATGCCCAAGCCGTTTTTGTATTTTCAAAACCGCAGTGATCGCCATATCGCAGCGCAAACATTTTCGTTTATGCGCTCTTTGCAAACTCTGCCGCAAATTCAGTCGGGGCCGGTTGGGTCTGGTCATATGGAGTTTGTCGATTGGGGGCCAGGACACGCTCCGCCATCCAAGGATGTTTTGGTCGGGATCTTGAAGGATGCCTATGCTTGGGCTGGAACCTGGGATGGCGACAGCGCGGCCAAATCAGTAGCTTTGACCGCTTAAAACCGCCTTTTCTTAAATTTGCATAATAATTAACGCCTATGCTAGAGCTGTGGCGTCATGTTTGGATCGCTTCTTACCAAAAACACGTTCACTCTTGCCCCGGATGAAGCCGAGGACATTCTTGCTTTACGGGAAGAATT
>DATCRN010000214.1:0-2427 GCA_036568945.1 Alphaproteobacteria bacterium
CGATTATTCTGTCTATGAAACGTTGATGACAGGTCCGCGTGTTTCTGCAGCATTGCAAAAGGACGAAGCTTTTGCAGGATCGCTAAAAAAACTTTGCCGTGATTGTGCCGACGATCCGGCATCTTTATCCGAGTGGCTGTCGCGCCACGTGCGTATACGCCAAATCGGATCCACGCAACTCCGTCGCATTTCTGTCGCGTTAAGCGACCGTGCTCTTGCAATGGATCTTCTGCGAGCTTTGCATCGTCTGTCGGACGAAACGATTCGGATCGATCAACGTATCCGCACTGATCAACGTATTTCTTATTTACGCGAGCAATTGGCATTGGTCACCAATCCCGATCATCGCGATGCGCTGGTGGGGCTTTTAAAGGAACAAGAGCGTACCCGCATGATGGTTGGTATTGATGGTGATTTCGCAGCGGAAGCGATTGATCCTCCTTCCGTCAGTCACGATCCGGTCAGTCCCAATCCGTTTATGCTTTTCCCTGCTTTAGCCGTCATCGGTGCTGGTGTTGGCGCAGGCATCGGCCTATCACGCAAGAGATTGCAATGATACCTGTGACCGTTCTCGTGATGACGAAGAACGAAGGCGAGAACCTCGCGCATTGCTTGCTGCCATTAATCTCCCGTTTTGAGCGCGTGATCGTCGTCGATTCCAATTCAGATGACGATACGGTGGAGATCGCAAAATCTATGAATGTAGACGTCATGAAATACATATGGGGCGGTGGATATCCTAAAAAGCGCCAATGGTGCATTGAAAATCTATACGGTCTAGGTCCATGGGTTTTCTTCGTCGATGCTGATGAAATCGTCACACCTGATTTGACCCGCGAATTGCAGTTACTATTTGCGCGGGGCGCGCATGCGGAAGGTTATTTTGTGAAGAGTGCACCTTATTGGCTGAATAAACGCCTGCGCTTTGGCATGAAGAATAACAAACTTTGCCTTTTTCGCACGGATAGCTTTGCATTCCCGCCTGTAAATGATCTCGATATTCCAGGCATGGGGGAAATCGAAGGCCATTACCAACCCGTGCGTATCAAAGACGGCGCGCGCGTAGGGCAAATCGGTACGGCAATGACACACCATAACCGCAAAGGCCGTGGCGCTTGGTTGCGCAAGCATGACCATTATGCCGCATGGGAGGCGGAGATGGTCAAGCGCGATGCGTTTCCAATTGATCCCATTGCGTGGCGTCAAGATTTAAAGAAAGCAACCCGCGCGTTTTGGCTCCGGCCATGGCTGGTATTTTTTTATAGCTACATTTTTAAATTGGGATTTCTGGATGGCGTTGCAGGATTGGATTACGCTATCGCGCGCAAAAATTACGCACGATTGGTATTGCGCCGCTTACGCAGTCCCCAATAAAGGCTCGGCACCCAATCCTTTAAAGTCTGTGCCGCGATCTGTGCCACTTCAACACCTGGCGCGCTTATGCCCAATTCTTGGCGGATCAACGCCTGCTCGCGCCTTCCTAGTCCTGTTTTGACTTGGGATATGCCACCTGTTTCGAAAATGCATAAAGGCGATGCGATATATTGCCAGTTCTGCGCTTGGGCCAAGAACTGGACGGTGTATTTATAATCGGCAGCAATGTGATAACTTGTATCATAACGCAAGTCCGGTACGGCCTTACGGCGATAAATCATGGCTTGATGATGCGTGATCATCCCGCGCGCAATATTGTGCCGCGCAGGTTTGAGTTGGCCGTTTTCCACGGCATCCCCATAAATAAAATCCGCACCTGCAAGTGCCGTGATGGCGGCCAAAATATTGGATGATGCAAACACATCGCCTGCATTCATAAACATCACGTAATCGCCGCTTGCGCGATCGAGGCCCTTGTTCATCGCGTCATAGATTCCGGTATCGGGATTGGTACGCCCATCTTGCACGATCCACTCATAATCGTTGCAGGTCTGCATTTTCAAACTACTGCGTGTGCGTTCCAATCCGTCCGGATTATCTTTCGTGACGGTGATGATCGAAAAAAGCGTCATGTTAATTCCGGTCTACCAGATCTTCCGCGTAAATGCCGGTGATCGCCAAATTAGATAGGATTTGCGTGATGTCTTTGGCTGAATCGATGAAGCTGAACGGCTTCGGATCGCGTGGCACGACAATGGTTGATCCCGGCGTTATCATAAGCGGCTTAAACGATGTCCAGCTACTGGCGCTGATCGGTTGCGCTGAACCATTGGGATACAGAACAAAAATGCGTCCTTTATCTGCGTGATAAGAAACGCCGCCTGCCTCTGCAATATAATCGGATGTCTTTTTATCGGCACGGAATTGAAGCGCCGCCGGCGATAGAACCTCACCCGTCACCCGCACGGATAAGGGGCGCTTGGGCATATAAAGGCGGTCGCCGGCCTCGAGGAGCATGTCTTGTTCCGGATTTTGGCGCAATGTGCCGGGATC
>DATCRN010000215.1:0-4289 GCA_036568945.1 Alphaproteobacteria bacterium
TACCGTGCATTTGGTGGCTGGCGCGCTTTGCGTCAATTTGGGATCTTTGATTAACGCCGTCCAGTCGTCTTTGGGCTTGAGTCCATCCGAATTTGCCGTAGTATTTACTTGATTTAGATTTACGTATTTAAGACATGAGGAGGAGTATCATTATGTTTCAATCGCTTAAAAATATCGGCCAAAGCCTGTCGGCGACGACCGAATCCATTTTGTTCACGCGCGATGCGAAAGTTGCTCGTATCCGTACCCTGATGGTCGGCACGATGCTGGTTGGCGCCTTCACCCTGTGCACGACCAACGCAGCTTACGCTGTCGGCGGCACGGACCTGAAAGGTTACGCCACGGACGTCAGCACCAAAACCAACGTGATCCCGGACATCGTGTCCTACATCAGCTACCTGGGCGGCGCTGTTTTGGCAGCTCTGGGTATCGTTGACTTGAAAAAACACGTCGAAAACCCGAGCCAGACGCCGATGAAAAACGGCATCGCGAAACTCGGTTTCGGTGGTGCGCTTCTGGCTCTGCCGTTCTTCACCGAATTGATGCAGAACACCACGGGTGACGGCAGCCAAGCGGCTTCGTTCCAGAAGTTCACGAATAAGCCTGCTATCTAATATTTTAGATATGGCTTTGTTACCCATTACCCTTGGCCTTTCAACAGGGCCTTCGGATAGATCAGCCGGCGGAAAATCCGCCGGCTCTTCTGCTTTGGAGGTGTCTGAAGATATCCGGAACAAGGTTTTGGAACGTGATAAACACGAATGCCAATATTGCGGTTTTATATCGCGTAAATATCAAATCGTTCGCTTAAAGGACCCCAAAGGGAATCCGGACAAAGAAAACGATCTGGTGACCGCCTGCATTTTCTGTGATCAGTGTTTTTCAGTAGATCGTGTTGCAGCGATGAAATCAGGCGTGCTGATTTGGCTGCCGGAAATCGATCAAGCGGCTTTGCATCATGTGGCGCGCGCCGTGTATGTGGCGCGTATTGCGCAAGGGCCTGTCGCCGATGCGGCGCGCAAAGTGCTTGAGGCAATTACAAGCCGTAGGGAAGCCTGCAAGGCGCGTTTGAAAACCGACAATGTCGATATTTTAGCGCTGGTATTATCGGAATATATCGATCCTCGCGCCTATGCGGATCGCGCGAAAAAGCTGGATGGCGTGCGCCTCTTTCCGCTTGATCGTCGCATCGTTTCCGAAGGCGATCTGGAATTCAATCAATTCCCGCAAATCCTGGCTTATTGGCGTTCCAAAGATGGTCCGTTCGGCCAATTCCAGCCCGCTCAATGGCTTGAGGAATTTAAGTCTTTAAAAGCCGCGTAAATCATCCCCAAGAACCTACATTCGCCGGCCCTATCTAGGGTGGTGCATGTATTTGAAATCAGTCTATAATTCCCGCCAATGAGTGCTCTCGACAAATTCCTGATGCCTTTTGTCAATGGGTTCCGGCAACCCGTTGAATCTTTCATTCGTCTGGAGACATCCGACGATGAAACGACTCTTGTTGGGGCAGACGGGTCTTTGATCTCTTATTTGCGCATTGATGGCTCCCGCCAAATCATTGGCGAAGAGGAGTATGCGCATCTGGTTGAATCCTCCACGATCAAGCTGGGCGCGCGTTTCGACCGCCCGGGCCATGCGATGCAGATTTTCTTTGTGCGCGATCCGGCGCGCGCGCGTGGGGCGACCGAAGGCTTGGTGCGCCCATCGCACAATACTGCGCGCAATATCGGCCTCGATCTCGATGATTTGTTCCGCGAGCGTGTGCGGCACCTTTCGCACTATTTGGTATGGGAAGAATGCTATTTCGTCTTGTGGACGCGTCCGTCAATTTTGACCAAATCGGATCTGGCGCGCGCGGCCAAAGACGCCAAAAATAAAAAATGGGTTGCGGCGGCGAACGCACAGTTTCCGATGGCCGCGCTGGATGTTTTGCGCGCGCGCCACAAATCCTATGTGGCAGGCATCGTCTCCGCCCTGGATGAGCTTGGTATTCGCGCTGATATGCTTGAGGCGCATGACGCGCTTGCAGCGGTACGCAACAACATGTTTCCCGACCATGCGAATGATAAATGGCGCGCCTGCTTGCCGGGTGACCCGATCCCGGCGCGTGCGGCGGAAGACGCCAAAGATTACTCCGATATTTTATGGCCGCCCTTGCGCCAGCAAATTACGGCATCGTCCGCGCGCATCATCAATGATCATGTTGTGCAGGTCGGAGGATTGCTGTGGGGTGGCTGCGATATTGTGCTCGCACCCATGGATCCATCGCCGTTCCCGATGCTCCTCAATCGCTTATTCGACACCAAGGTGCCTTTCCGCATTTCGTTCTTGATTGAAAGTGGCGGGGTCGAAGGCATTAATGCCAAGCATTCGATTGCAACCTTCTTAACCGTGACCAATCCGGTTAACCGCACCATCAAAAATTCGATCGATAGTTTAAAGGCGATCGCGCGGTCGGAACCGGTCGTGAAATTGCGCATTAACTTGGCGACTTGGGCGCCTGCGGGTAAGGAAGATCTGATCGAAGATCGCATTTCCGTGCTTATGCAAGCGGCTGAAGCGTGGGGTTATTGCCAAGTCTCCAACGTGGTGGGCGATCCGCTGGAATGCGTGATGTCATCTGCGATGGGTATTTCTTGCGCGTCCACAGCGCCGACTGCCGTGGCACCCATGGCGGATGTGATGAAGTTGATGCCATGGCAGCGCCCGTCATCACCGTTTGACAAAGGCGCGCTTTTGCTGCGCACGCCGGATGGCAAAGTATGGCCCTATCAAACCGGCACCAACCTGACCACCACCTGGTTCGATTTGATTTTCGCGCAACCGGGCGCCGGTAAATCCGTTTTGATGAACTCGCTCAATCTCGGCACGTGTTTGTCGCCGGGTTTGGCGAAATTACCCTTTGTGGCCATCATCGATATTGGGCCTTCGTCATCAGGTCTGATTTCGCTGATCAAGGAATCTTTGCCGGCCGACCGCAGACATGAAGCCGCGTATTATCGCCTGCAAATGTCGCCTCAATATGCGATCAACCCGTTTGATACGCAGCTTGGCTGCCGTTATCCGCTCGTTGATGAACGTTCCTATTTGGTTGAACTGTTGACGCTCTTGTGCACGCCGCCTGGGGCCGAGCGTCCCTATGACGGTATTCAACAACTCTCAGGCCTTGTGGTCGATGAAATGTATCGCTGGCGCGATGATATGACGGCGAATGCGGAGGCGCGCCCCTATTTGCCGCGGGTCGATCATGACATCGACGAAGCGATCAAGAAATTCAATATCCATTTGCCTGAGGATCCGTATTGGTGGGACATTGTCGATAAATTCTTCGACCTGGAGCAATTTTATCTCGCGAACTTGGCGCAGCGTCACGCTGTGCCGGTGCTTGGCGATGCGATCACCGCTGCCCGCCGCCCGCAAATCCGCGCTCTTTTGGAAGAAACGCAAATCGGTCAATCGGCGGAAACCGTCATCAATGCGTTTGAACGCATGATCACCTCCGCCATTCGCGAATACCCGATTTTGGCATCCGTCACGCGCTTTGAAATCACCGATGCGCGTGTGTGCTCGCTTGATCTGATGGATGTGGCACCGCAAGGCGATGAAACGGCCGACCGTCAAACATCGATCATGTATATGCTGGCACGGCATGCTTTGGTGCGCAGCTGGTGGCTTAGCCAAGACACGCTGCGGTCCATCCCTGAAAAATACCGCAAATACCACGAACTGCGTTTGCTGGACATTGGTGAGACGCCGAAGCGCCTGTGTTACGACGAATTCCACCGTACAAGTAAATCCAAATCCGTGCGCGGCCAAATCGTGCGTGATGTGCGCGAGGGCCGTAAACGCGCGGTTCAAATCGTGCTGTCATCGCAATTGCTCGATGATTTCGACAACGACATGGTCGATTTGGCGACCAGCGTTTGGGTTTTGGGCACGGCCGTGTCCGAACGTGCGGTCGAAAACGTTCAAGAACGCTTTGGCCTATCCAATACGGCACGCCAAGTGATCCGCCACCGTTTGACCGGCCCGCGCGCTGGTGGTGCGCCCGCCTTGCTGGTGATGGGCACCAACGAAGGCCGTTACGAACAGCATTTGATCAATACGCTGGGCCCCGTAGAACTTTGGGCGTTATCGACATCCGCCGAAGATGTGTCGATCCGCAATCGCCTTTATGACCGTCTTGGCGCGCGCAGGGCGCGTCAGCTATTGGCCTCCAACTTCCCTGGTGGGTCAGCACGGTCCGAAATCAAACGCCGTGTCTTTACGCGCGCAGAGGGCGGGGA
>DATCRN010000216.1:0-6848 GCA_036568945.1 Alphaproteobacteria bacterium
TCGAGCCGCGTCTGTTTTCGTTCAATTCCCCGCACGGTGCTTGCCCGTCTTGCGATGGTCTGGGTGAGAAATTGTATATGGATGAACGGCTGATCGTGCCTGATGCATCCAAATCACTTGCTAAAGGTGCGATTGCGCCGTGGTCTAAATCTTTTGCGCCGTTCTACATGCAAGCGCTCGAAGCGGTCGCCAAGCACTATAAATTCAACGTCAACACGCCATGGGAAAAACTAACCAAGGCGCAACGCGACATCGTTTTATACGGATCTGGCGATGACGACATCAAAATTACCTATCACTCCAAAACCGAAAGCACGTGGAAAAGCAATAAGCCGTTCGAAGGCGTGATCCCATCCATGCAGCGGCGTATGCTGGAGACCGACAGCGAAAGCGCCCGCGAAGATTTGGCAAAATACCAATCCACCATGCATTGCGAAGCCTGTAACGGCGCGCGTTTGAAGCCGGAGGCTTTGGCCGTCAAAGTCGCTAAACGCCATATTTCCGAAGCGACTGAAATGTCGATTGAAGATGCGCAGAAATGGTTCGCCGATCTTCCGAAACATTTATCCAAAAAACACAATGAAATCGCCATTCGTGTTTTGAAGGAAATCAATGACCGCTTGACGTTCCTGCTCAATGTTGGCCTTGAATACCTATCGCTCGATCGTGCATCTGGTACTTTATCCGGCGGTGAAAGCCAACGCATTCGCTTAGCCAGTCAAATCGGCTCAGGTCTCACAGGTGTTTTGTATGTGCTGGACGAACCATCGATTGGCCTGCACCAGCGTGATAACCACCGTTTGCTGGAGACGTTGCGTCGTTTGCGTGATCTTGGGAATACCGTGCTGGTTGTAGAGCATGATGAAGATGCTATCCGTTCCGCCGATTACTTGATCGATATGGGGCCGGGTGCTGGTGTCCACGGGGGCGAAATTGTCGCCATCGGCACACCGGAACAAGTGTTCAAGAATAAGGATTCCGTCACGGCGGATTATATGACCGGCCGTAAATCCATTGAGGTTCCAAGTGAACGCCGTCCCGGCAAGACAGGCCAGTTCATTTCCATTATTGGGGCAACAGGCCACAATCTTAAAAACGTCAATGTCGATATTCCGATTGGCGCGTTTACGTGCGTCACAGGTGTTTCCGGCTCAGGCAAATCTACGCTCGTTAATGATACACTCTACATGGCGATCTTGCAGGCATGGGACACGCAAGGCGAGGTGCCCGCGCCTCACAAAGCCATCAAAGGGCTCGAATTTATCGATAAGATCGTTGATATCGACCAATCGCCCATTGGCCGCACGCCGCGGTCTAATCCCGCAACCTACACAGGTGCCTTCACACCCATCCGTGAATGGTTCGCAGGCCTCCCTGAAGCCAAAGCGCGCGGATATGATGCCGGGCGCTTCAGTTTTAACGTCAAAGGCGGCCGCTGCGAAACCTGCCAAGGTGACGGCGTCCTCAAAATCGAAATGCACTTCTTGCCCGACGTGTATGTCACCTGCGATGCGTGCCATGGCAAGCGTTACAACCGAGAAACCTTAGAAGTAAAGTATCGCGACAAATCGATCAGCGATGTTCTTGATATGACGATCGAGGATGCATCACAATTCTTCAAAGCCGTCCCATCCATCCGTAACAAGATGGAAGTAATGGAAGAGGTGGGGTTGGGTTATATCCAGGTCGGCCAGGCCGCGACGACTTTATCCGGAGGCGAAGCTCAGCGCGTGAAGCTCTCGAAAGAACTATCCCGCCGCGGCACCGGTAAAACCCTCTATATCTTGGATGAACCGACCACAGGTTTACACTTTGAAGACGTGCGCAAATTGCTCGAAGTCCTGCACCAATTGGTGGATCAGGGCAACACAGTCCTTGTGATCGAACACAACCTGGATGTCATCAAAACCGCGGATTGGATCATCGATATAGGTCCCGAAGGCGGCAACAAAGGGGGCGAAGTCATCGCCACCGGTACGCCGGAAGATATCGCGGACGTAAAACAATCCTATACGGGTCAGTTCTTAAAGCCGCTGCTTAAAAATGAAACAGCAGTAGCCCCGAAAAAGAAACGCGCTTAGAAAATCAATGATGTATAAATAGACAAATGGGCGGCAGGGGGATGCCGCCCATTCTCTCTAGGGGATCTAAGGTTTAACGCCCGCCGCGGTGCATCGGCATTCCAGATGGGATGGACGGACGGCTCATGCTGATGCTGTGACCAACGCCTCCACCAATCGACCGGGCTGCTGCGGCCAAACCACCGCCACTATGGCTGAAGCTTGGGCTTGGGCGGCTTGCTGCGGATGATGCAAAGCTTGCGGCCGCTTTAATAGGGCTGCTGAATGATGGAGAACGATCGATCTTGCTGCCACCCCAGGATTGTGTGGAGCGGGATGACTCGGCACGATGCGTTACACCACCTCCAAATCCACCACCCAATTTGAAGCCGCTGTTGCCTTCACCGCCAAATCCCCCGCCGGTTGAAAAACCGGTGCGGGCCGGGCGTGATCCGTAATCGGCAATGCGTTGGTTGGCGACCTTTGCGGCAACTCTCTCGGCGCTTACCGATAAAGATTGCGCGATCTTGCCGAAATCAGCACTGACCGATTTCGACCCTACATGAAGACCAACATCCGTGATCGAAGGCCTATCGATTTTGGCATCGATATCATGGCGCACCACGGGGTCCGCTTTGGGCAGATCAAACTTCGTCGTAACGGCTTCCGGCGGCGTCATGATTTGCGCAGCATCAGATTTATCGTTCGCATGGCGCAGCATCTGCATCCAGTAAAGCGTCATCCACGCATTGTAGCCACTGCCAAATGGTTCATCCGAGCTGTAGCTGCTGGTCCCTGATCTCCAATCCGACACGACGGTCTTCTCGCGGGATGTGCGGGCGATGGTTTCGGCAAGCAGAGCATCCGCTTGTTCGATCGTTTTGCTGGAAATATCTTCCGATCCGTCCAAATCGCTTACCGTGTCCAACGCGGATTTAACGCCTTTGGACTCGTCTTTCAGTGTGCCGATGCGTGCCTCCAGAAATGCTTCGACCTTTTCTAGACCATGCGATTTGATCAAAGTGTCGCGGAAATCTTTGCGGGATCCGTTTGGCAGTAAACCTACAAGACCGGTGACAACGTCCTCGTTATTCAAGCGTCCAAAAACCTCATCACGGAGATCGCCCAAGATTTTCTTATCGCCGATCTTGCTGCTTTGCATATTGTCGTACACGGCAATGGCTTTTTCAATCTCGCCGCATTTCTGGCTGACAAGGCCATGATCGGAACTCGACCGTGCGAACACAGCTTCTGCTTCCTCATATCTTTTGATCTGTGCTATCGGATCGGATAAACCATCCAATGCGCTCTTTAGCGCACGACGACGGGGGCTGAAGAAATTGGCAATCCCAAACAATAAACTATCGAAAAGCCCTCGTTCTTTTAAAAAGTCCTGCGCAACCTCCGAAGTCAGCCTTTTATCGGGATAGGCGTCATTATAAGCGATGACATCGGGCATGCTTTCTTCGACCTTGCGCAGAACGGCGCGATCCGCGAGTTTGTAAGTATCTTTTTGCTCCAAAAGTTCAGTCTGGGATTCCAAAAGAGAATCCAGATCGGAGCGGCTTTTAACGCCTTGTACATCCAAAAGTCCGGCCATATCGCGTGTGATGGATGCGTTTTTATCGGCAGCCAGAGCGATTGCTTTAATTCCGTATTTATCGATGAAGAAGAGTGTATCTTTGTCAGTCAGAGACTGTATGTCAGGGAAGGCGGATTCAATATCTTTTTGGAGGACGGCGTCTAAAGCCTCTTTTTCGCCAACCACCTTTTCTAATTCGTCTCGGTAATAAGATAGACTTTCTTTTTGTGCAGTTTGAATTCGTCGGAGCGTTTTGCTGAATGCGCTGACAGTTGTCATGCTGATCTCCCTTTCACCTTGCTTGAGATTTCAGCGTGACAAAAAGGGATATGTTTTTGCAAATTTTTAGAGAGGAAAAAACAAACTTAATGTGGATGAAGCTAGAAAAATAGACAAGGCAAAACCAGGTTTGCTATGATCTTAAACACTCACCGAAAAATCCATGAATTGCGCGGTTTTCGCGCCTAGCACTATGCCAAAACAAGGGCCATAGAGTCGCGCGCTTTGCGGTCATCCTCTTTGTCTTTATCAACTTGTGGGGTATTGACGCGATCATTCAGATTTCCGCCCGTGCTGCTGCACAAAAGGCTAAACGCATCAACGAACATGTCGTTATTCAAAAAGTCCGGTAAACGAGCTTCGGCAAAATCAGAATAACCAACCAACTGTGCCGCACGCTTTGCAATGCTGAAAGCGTGGCTGTGTTCTGTGGCGTGAAACAGGTCTCTAATTTCCAACGGCGTAAAAACGCGCGGTGTCAAAACTTTATCCATTCTTTCGCCCTCCCCTTAAAGGACGTTTGATCATAAAAGATGGTTCCATTTTGTCAACGCGTTAAAGCATTGAAAACTTTATGGTTTTTTGCACTTGCACAAGGAATTACGGTCTATAGGATAGCGCCGAAACAGCAGGGAAGAGGCTATGCGTCTTACGATTTTTGGTTCTGGTTATGTTGGATTAGTGACAGGCGCGTGCTTGGCAGATATTGGCCATAACGTTTTGTGCGTTGACCGTGACGAAGCCAAAATTGCTGCGCTCAAAAAAGGTCAGATCCCGATTTACGAGCCGGGCCTCGAAGCCAAAATAAAATCGAATGCCGAAGCGGGTCGCATGGGCTTTACAACCGATGCTGCTCAAGGCGTTGCGCACGGCGAAGTCATTTTCATCGCTGTTGGTACACCGCCGGATGAAGATGGGTCTGCCGATATCTCCGCCGTTTTATCGGTTGCCAAAAGCATTGCGATGTACATGACCGGTCATAAATTGATCGTGAACAAATCTACGGTACCCGTTGGCAGCGCGGACCAGGTACGCGACGTGATTGCAGGATCTCTTAAAGCCCAAGGTAAAAATATCGATTTCGATGTTGCATCAAATCCTGAATTTCTAAAAGAAGGTAACGCGATCGACGATTTCGAAAAGCCTGACCGTATTGTGGTCGGCGTCGGATCACATCATGCTGCCGAAATTTTGCGGGAAGTCTATGCACCGTTTAACCGTCGTTCCAACCGTATGGTGGAAATGGATGTACGGTCTGCGGAACTTACGAAATATGCAGCTAATGCCATGCTTGCGACCAAAATCAGTTTCATGAATGAGCTATCCAACATTGCAGATGCCGTTGGCGCAGATATCGAACAAGTGCGCGTAGGCATCGGGTCCGACGTACGTATTGGTTATCACTTCATCTACCCAGGCGCAGGCTATGGCGGCTCCTGTTTTCCCAAAGATGTGAAGGCTCTCGCTGCGATTGCAAAATCCAAAGGTGTTCCGGCGCAGATCGTGCAATCGGTTGAGGATGTCAACGAACGTCAAAAGCGCGTGCTCGTCGAAAAAGTACTCAAACACTTCAAAGGCGATGTGAAGGGCAAAACATTCGCACTATGGGGCCTTGCGTTCAAACCCAATACTGACGATATGCGCGAGGCGCCGGCGCGCGCGATCATGGAAGCCTTGTGGGAAAAGGGCGCAACGATCCGCGCTTACGATCCAAAGGCCATGGAAGAATGCGCGCGTATCTATGGGAAACGCGGCGACCTTGTTCTGTGCGATAATGCCAATGACACACTTGATCATGCCGACGGCTTGATCGTGGTGACGGAATGGAAAGAATTCCAAGCGCTCGATGTCACTGAGCTTAAGGCCAAAATGAATACGCCCGTCATATTCGACGGGCGTAATATCTATGATCCCAAGCGTAAAGCCGAACAGGGGATCGTCTATTACGGTATCGGGCGCGGCAACGCCGCTTAACCGCACTTCACCGCTAGGATTTTACCGTCAGCATCGGTTTCGATGTTGGTACGGTTTGCGTTGTAATCCATCGTGACCGGATCGCCCGCTTTGTAGACACGGACCGGCTGGCTAAGCGTGGATTGATCGACTTCCGATACGTTTTTGCCAACTAGGTCATCATGCGTACCGCAGGCATTCGCATCCGCTTGTGTAGGAGTAGCTGGGTTAGGCTCGCCAACCGCGATACCTTGTGCCGGTTCAGACGGTGTGGTGGTCGTTGTTGTCGACGTAGTCACCGAACCATCATCACCTGTGGTTGTTTCAGATGTCGTTGTGCTTGTGACAGCATCTGTCGTGACAACAGTGGTCGAGGCGTCAGCAGGCGCCGACATCGTCGTTTCTTCGCCAGCGGCCGGGGCCGTGCTAGCAACGTCCGTATCCTTTTTACAGGCGGACAGGGCGGTAAGCGCGATCAGCGCCGTGGTTAGCAGCAGTTTATTCATTCTCATAAATCCTTTTTTAGATGAGGGACGACTGCAATATGAACTTCTTTTGCAAGTCTTCAAGGGTTTTTACCCCACTTGGATCATGGTCAGGCAAACTAGAGGCCAAAATAAGGCCCTTTAGGCCAAATTCTAAGGCATTAACCAGCGATCGGGACGACGGCACTTGGGCCGACCCAATCATATTATCCTGAAGAGTAAAGCCCATCCGACGGACGGTGATCAAAAGGCGGGTAACCGGGTCAATGGGAAAACGGTATTTGCCCGTATCCGTGCCCTGCCGATGCAAAAAATCGTCCGGCGTAAACCCGTAAGGCAGGGCCTCATAAACCAAAATACCGCGTGGCAGGCCATTCTTTTCTTTAACGAAAGCAAGGGTCCACGCCTCGTGTGTGCCCAACCGGTCCCGAAAATTGCCTAGGGCATTCGCTAAAGTCATACCCGGCTCAATATCGAAGAATTCAATGC
>DATCRN010000217.1:0-2491 GCA_036568945.1 Alphaproteobacteria bacterium
GCGCTTTTCCAATTCGCTTACGTCTGACGCCGCTGCAAAATTTTGGATAGCTTCGAGCTTATCCGTCACCATTGTGTCGCGCAGGCGCAAGAACATCGCAAGCAAACCTGCGAGCGCAGGGATCTCAATAATTGTGACCCACCACATGAGGTCATTCATAAAAAAATTATCCATTAATCACTCCATGATATTAAATTCTGTTTTGGCGTTATGAGCCGGCAGACCACGCTGCCAATTTTGGTAAATCCGCCCTGTGCTGGGTCGCGATCCAATACGCACAGGTTGCTGCGATAAAGCCCCCGCGACAGCATCGAGTCCGTCATCGCGCGTATGTGTGCCCGGTTTCCAATCGCGCATTTCCTGCAAGAATGGCGTAAGTGACACGCTGCGGTGCACATGCAGAGCACGCGCTGCGAGAACGGCATCAAAAGCCTCCACAATTCGCAAATCTTTGGGACGATGAGAGGAAATCTCGACGACAGCTGCCGCTCCACCCATTTCTCGCCGCAAAATTGCGGGCAAAAAGCGGCCTAGGCCATTGATTTCAAGCGTGATGCTTGCCACATAAAAACGGCGGCATAAAGCCGCTACCAAGCGCGATTGCTGCGTTGCTTCATCTACATCGCTATGCGGATCGATTTCCAAATAGCTTAAGTGGTGCAGCCAATATTCTCCAGTATCGTCGCCGTATAAAATGGCAATGACACTGCCGTCGCCCGCACGGCCAAAGGCGGGATCCCACCATACACTGCAAGATACCATGCGCCTGCCACCAATACTAAGTACTGGTCTGCCCTGCGCTTCGTTATAAATAATGTCATCGTCGTACCATTGCAAATTGTCGACTGCCAAATGTGCATCGGTAATCGGTTGTGCTTGAAGCATCATTTGTGCACCGAAACGGCGCGGTCCGCCTGTTTTTTTCAGCTGCGCGATTTGCGAGGGAGGAAAACGTTCCGGCCAAGCGCTGTCACCTTTGGCATCCAGAACAGGAACACGTAAATCCTTGTAACCATCCAGAAACGCATCGGGTGCGTCTAGAGAATCACCTCGTTTGGTTGCATAAATCGTGTCGAATGCATGCGGCGTACCGACATAAAGCTGCGTGCCGCCGGGTACCAGGACAAAGGATAATTCTGCCAATCGCTCGCGTAAATTTTCGCGTTTTTCGAGCGTATCTGTCGTATTGGGAACTTCTACATCGTCACAAATAATTACGTCGGCACGAGACCCAGTGATATTGGCGCCAACGCCAAAGGCAATCATGGATGGATCACGCAATTCTGAATCACGCTTGATGGTGAATCGATTGGATGCCCATTGATCGGCACGTTCGGGGCGCAAATGTGTTGTAAACGGATGCCGCTCAATGATGCGCTTGGTGTTACGCACCATTTTACCCGCGAGCGTTCCATCCGCCGCCAAAACAAGGATACGCAAAACCGGATGCCGCCATAAAAGCCACGCCGCAAATAGCCCCACGATCGTCGATTTGCCGCATGACCGGAATGCCATCAGTAGTAAATGTCGATCTCCATCCTTCCACCGCGCTTCCATCCATCTGGCAATCTTTAGATGTACCTTGGGTGTGGTTTGATTTTGCGCGCGGTTCCACAACGTCAAAAACAACGCGAAGCCGCTTGGATCCGTCATGCATTGCCGTCCTCTTGGTAACTATCCAACTCTGCTTGCGCATCGGCCATCAGGCCCGCAAGCGCTGTATCTTGCGTATCGTCGCCTCGTGGCAATTCTGCCCACTCGGCCAGTTTTAACAGCAATTCAATATGAGCAATTGCGGCTTTGCACGCTGTGTGATGCGCCGAAAAATCCTTGGCTTCGATTGGTTGAAATTGATGATAAAAGCCGCGATAGGATTGCAGTGCGTAATCAATCGCATCAGGCAGATATTTTGCGATTTTAACACGCGTGTGATCTTCCAGGCTAGGTCCCTGTTTTTTGCGAGGCATGTGTCTTCCATAATTTTAAGTATAGCTGTGGAGAATGAACCATTGTGTCCCGTTCGATAAAACGGTGACGGAATCGTATTGACCGCTTAAGGACACTGATGTCCCGCCGTCGATCATGCCGCCGCCTTGAACAGTGACGGTAACAGCGTTGCCGGACGGGTCGGTTTTTTTGATCGTAACAGTACGCCCGATGGCATTAGCCGCATTAGCGGGTGGCAAGCGTGCGCTGCGAGCACCAGCGAAACTGGAAATCAAATACGTATCGGTCGCCATATTGACATCATATGTGCCTGATGCGTCATCGAACGTCGTGTTTCCGCTCATGCGATTGGATGCTAGAATATACCAAGCGGCACCGTTGGATTGTACAGTGACGAAATCGTAACGGCCGCCCAGCTGCATATCGCGCCCGTCCGGTCCGCTGCCTGTAATGGCGGTCACAGTCACCAAATTGCCGGTGAAATCAATTTTTTTGATGGTATAAACAGCCCCCGGTTCGTCGGCGGCATCCGGCAGTCGCATGG
>DATCRN010000218.1:0-4958 GCA_036568945.1 Alphaproteobacteria bacterium
CCGTTGCGATTGCCAATCGCAATTGCAAGATGCCATGCGCGCCATTGCCGACAATGGATCGGGCGTGATTTTATATTTGCGCCAGGAAGGCCGCGGCATCGGCCTTAAAAACAAACTCCGCGCTTATGCGCTGCAAGACCAGGGCATGGACACAGTCGAAGCCAACGAAGCTTTGGGATTTGCCGGCGATTTGCGCGATTTCACACCGGCGGTGCAGATGCTTAAAGCCCTCGACATCAAATCCGTGCAACTGATGACCAATAGTCGCGATAAAATTCAAGCGCTGGTCGATGCCGGCTTTATGGTCACGCGTATCCCATCACTTGCCTGCGTGCGGGCGGAGTCAGCCGGCTATTTGGAAACCAAGGCTGATAAAATGGGCCATCTTATTCCGCCAGAAATTTTTGAGACTTTGAAAAAAACGCGCGCATAAGATCGAGCGCCGCCGCGGAATCGTAAACGCGCCAAAGATCGCCCCCGATTTTTTCCGTCACCCGCAACTGCATATCGATTTTCGGCATATCAATGCCGCCTTTGCCGACATCGAAAGTGCCTTCGACGATCAAGGCTTCATCCACCAATTTATGCGCAAGTAAATCAGCAGCCAGCATCGCCCCGCCTTCGGCCAAAATGGCATTCAGACCGATATCGCCGAGAATTTTAAGCGCGGCTGGCATATCGATTTTTCCGCCCGGTGCGGGGCAGGGAATAATACGCACGCCCGCAGCCGCTAATTTTTCGGTGTTGGCATTTTGTGCGCAGAGCAACCATACGGGCGCATCCTTTACGCCTTTGACTAATTTTGAATCAAGCGGCAGGCGTGCATGAGAATCTACGATGATACGAATAGGCTGGCGGTGCACATCCGCGCGGCGATCCGTGAGTTGCGGGTCATCCGTAATGGCGGTGCCGATGCCGATCATGACCGCATCGACTTTGGAGCGCTCGAGGAAATTCCGCTGCCAGGAATCTTGACTGCTAATCGGCGTGCGATGACCGGGCAGGCCTAATTTGCCATCGCGCGAATGCGCCAATTTTAAAACCACGCGTGGGCGACCCAATACGCACCGCGTGTAATATCCAACATGCGCGGCATATGCGGCATCGAAATGAGGCTCGAGTGCAACATCAAGACCGGCCGCGCGTAATTTACGAATGGATTTGCCCATCATGCGCGGATCGGGATCGATCATGCCGACGACCACTGCAGATACGCCCGCCGCGATCAAAGCATCGCAGCAAGATAGCGGTTTGGTGGGCGATGTGTGATTGCAGGGTTCAAGCGTTATATACGCAGTGGCGCCGCGCGCCTTGGACCCCGCATGTGTCAGCGCATCCATTTCCGCGTGCGGACGACCGCCTTCTTGCGTGCAGCCGATGGCAATGACTTCACCATTTTTGACAAGCACGCATCCAACCGCAGGATTGGGCCATGTATGCCCGCGATAGATTTGACCAACCTCGAGGGCGGCATGCATGTGTTTAGGCGTGATTGCTATTGCCATCCAAAAGATTTACCAGCCGACAGCATTAATTGCGAGCCGCAATCTTCGATGCAGTCGCTGTCGTCTAGGTTGGTGCCGGTCCAATTAACGCCAAGATCTACCCCGTAGGTGGGTTCTTTGTAATTTAGGCCAACCAGCCAATCCATAGCATTATCATCGACATAGCGGTTATCGTCGCCAATGAATTGGAAGCCCAGATGCGCACGCGCGGTTAGGTCATAATTCGCAATCGGCAGCGGCGCCACAACATCGCCGCCATAATACATGGTCATGCCGGAATCATTGATGTAATTGGGTGACATGCCCCAGGTGAGCGTGCCGTAGAAAGCCGAGAAATCATAACCGGCGGTGCCGATAAATTCCCAATAATCCAGATCCTCATTATCCGCACCGGGATAGGTGTTGTAGACGATACGGCCATCAAGATCGACGCCGCCAACTTCTGTGCGATAGCCACCAAAGAACGCGGCTTCCAATTTCGCATCGTCATCCATATTCAAATCCACAGTGGATGCATCAACACCACCGTACACGCCGGCATATCCGGCCTTCACGCTTGCTTGCAGTGCCGGGCCTTCGTCAGAACGCGAGACGCCACGCACGCGGTAATCGGTGACCGCACCAACATTGGCGGTAAACAAAATATCGTCAGTCGAGAGTTTGCTGCCGGATTGCGGTTGAATGGTTTGCGGGGTGGGTTCGGTATAACCGCTTTCGTAATATTGACTGGCGGCAGGATAAGCCGGTTCAACCGTTTGGCTCACCGGTTCGCCGGTGACCGGGTCATACCAAACCTGCTGCGCAAACGCAGAGGCGGAAAAGCAAATCGCAGAAGCGGATATAAGAAGGAATTTCCCCATACCCGCATTAAAGAAAGATTCGCCGGAAAATTAAATGATTCGATTAGACTGATTCGTCCAAGCCGTGGGCTTTGGGCTTGTTCGGGTCGCCTTTGGCGACGCCGACGCGGGCGGGACGGATCAGGCGGTCATGCAGCATATAGCCGGGCTCGATCAATTGAATAATTTCACCGGCATCTTTGCCAGGCACATCGCCTTCAAACATAACTTCATGCACGTTGGGGTCGAACTTGCCCGACGACGGCGCCAATTTGCGCAAACCGTGTTTTTCAAGCGCGGCTTGCATATTACGTTCTGTCGCCTCAATGCCTTCCGCGAAATTATTCAACGCAGGATCAGCCGCGCGCGCATCGGCGGAAATAGCATCAAGTGCGCGGCGCAAATTATCTGCGACATCTAAAAGATCACGCGCAAAACCGCTGATTGCATATTTGGTGGAATCCAACTGCATACGTTCGGAGCGCTTGCGCATATTGTCTGCATCCGCCATGACACGCAGCATCTTGTCCTTCATATCGGCAAGTTCGGTTTGCAAGGCCGCAATTTGGGCGGTTTGACCGGCATCAACAGCAGGGGCCATTGCGGCGCTTGCGCCTTCGGCTTGATCGGCAGCGGTTTCGGGGGTGAGGTCGTCGTCTTTTTTAGCAGCTTCGTTCATGGGACTTATCTAGAGGAAACATCCTATCCAATCAAGGCGTTGGTTTTGTCGGCCTTCTAGCCGACGAGGCGACCCATGATCTGGGACATGACTTGGGAGGTGTAATCGACAATGGGGACGATGCGGCCATAGTTCATATGTGTGGGGCCGATCACGCCGATGGTGCCAATAATCTGGCTGTTTGGGCCTTTGGCTTGGGCGGTGATGAGCGACAGGCCGGAATGAGGAAAAAGGGCATTTTCACGGCCAATAAAGACCCGCACGCCTTGGCCCGCATCGGCTGCGGCCAGCATTTTGGCCATGGTTTCCTGCCGATCGAGCGTATCGATCAGCCCTTGGAGGTTATCGATATCCCCCATCGCTTGCGGATCAAGCAGGTTGGCGTAGCCGCGCACGAAATAATGCCCCGTCTTCGCATCCGAAATGATGAGGCCTGCTTGGACAAGGGATGCTGCAAGCGCGTCGAGTTGCGATTTGTTTTGTTTGATTTCATCAAGAATGCTTTGGCGCATTTGCGCAATTGTTTTACCCGTCACCCGCGCATTCAAGTAATTCGTTGCGGATTCGAGCGCACCAGGCGTGACACCTTTTAAATCCAGCATGCGGTTATCAATTGCGCCATCGGCAAACACGATCACGGCCATGACTTAGCCGGAGCCGAGTTGCATGAATTGAATATGCGAAACGACACGGTCCAATTTCGGCGCGGCGACAATAGCCGCATATCGCGAGAGGCCCGATACCATTTGCGTCGCTTGATCGAGCAACGTTTCCAAACTGGCGTGCGGATCATTTTTAAGAGACTCGATGCTCTTACGCTCCGCATCACCCGGCATGCGCACTTCCAGCATTTCATCAACATACATGCGAAGACCTACTTCGGTCGGCATACGGCCTGCCGATGTATGCGGCGATTTGAGTAGACCGGAATCTTCAAGGGCAGCCATATCGTTGCGCAATGTCGCTGATGACCAGCGATTGCCCAAGAGGGCTGTCAGTTCACGCGAGCCGACAGGCTGGCCCGTTTCGAGATAACGGTCCATCAGTGCACGGAAAACATCCTGCGTACGCTGGTTGCGACTTTCGAGCATAAATCAATAATTAGTGCGGATTGGTCGTGTTGTCATTTCCAATCATATAACCAAATTATGGCCGAAGCTTTGCAAACGGGATAAATTGATTTAACGCGCTATATCCTGGATTTTGAGCCTTAGCGAGAGGTATAGCAGGTGCGCCAGACGTCAAAGCCAAATATCCGCCTGCCGCTGCAAAGGCTATTAGCAATCCTGTGACGGCTGCTATTGCAGAGCTTTTATCGCTGCGCCGGACAATGGCTTCAACTTCATCATCGCGTGAAAAATCATTATGATCCATGTCATCAGCCTTCAGAATATTAATATTTAGGGATCCTATTCTAAGGGGGGCCCGAAATCAAATTTACGGCAAACCAGCGTATCAGCGCCCGGCGTTTTGGCTGGGTGACAAAATGGGGGCTGAGCGCTAAAGTGCCTCTCGAAACCTTTAGGAAGGACCTTAATATCATGTCTCAACGACCATCCGGCCGTAGCGCCGACCAACTTCGTACTATCGAACTCATCACCGGTGTCTCCAAACACGCAGAAGGATCATGCCTTGTGAAATTTGGCGATACGCATGTTATGTGCTTGGCTTCCGTCGATGAAAAAACGCCGAGCTGGCTTAAAGGTACAGGCAAGGGATGGGTCACCGCTGAATACGGCATGCTGCCGCGCGCTACGGGCCAACGCATGGACCGTGAAGCTGCCAAAGGAAAACAATCGGGCCGCACGCAAGAAATCCAACGTCTTGTCGGGCGCGCTTTGCGCGCTGTTGTGAAATTGGAAGCGCTGGGCGAGCGACAGATCAAAATCGATTGCGACGTCATCCAAGCAGATGGTGGTACACGCACTGCTGCGA
>DATCRN010000219.1:0-17152 GCA_036568945.1 Alphaproteobacteria bacterium
CCGGGCGAACCAAAATTTCTCAAGCCGATTTCGAACGCGTCGCAACCAATGCCGTGCGCCAACGAAACATGAGCCTGCAAGAAGCCTATCGCTTTGGCATGCTGAATAATATTTTAGATGACATGATTGATCAGGAAATTCTGCGCCAATGGACCAATGCGCGCGGCTTGACCGTTGGACGCGATCAAGTGGCCGACACCGTGCAAAAAGCCATCAAGGAGCAAGTCCAACCGGGCGAAACGCCGCAAGCTGCGCTGGACCGCATTCTGCGCACGAATGGCATGAGCGAAAGTGAATTGATGCGCTCGATCCGCCAATCATCCGCAAATGATTTGGTACAAAAGCCGCTATCCGGCGCTGTGTCTTATGTGCCTAAACTGGCGACCGAAGCCTTCGCGCGTTTCCACGCTGAACGCCGAGATATTGAATTCTTTACACTCACTGCAGAAGGCGTTGGCGCCAGCATCAAGGCTGATGATGAAACCTTGGCGGCCTATTACGAAGGCATCAAAGATCAATTCCAAATTCCTGAGGAACGTCGTTTCCGTGTGATGGTTTTGGATTTGAATGACATTAAGCCCGCGCCCATCACGGAAGATGATGTGGCCAAAGCTTATGCGGAACGCCAAGATCAATTTAAAATCGGTGAACAACGCAATATTGAGCAAGCCGTGTTAGCGGACGAAGCTGCCGCAAAAACGCTGGCAGAATCTGTGCGCGCTGGCCAATCGCTAAAAACGCTTGGCGGTACCAATTACCGTCCGGCGTCTGATGTGACCAAAGATGGTTTGCCCTCGGAACTAGCCGAGCCGGTCTTCACTGCAGAAAAAGGAACCGTTCTTAATCCGATTAAAACGCCGCTTGGCTGGCACGTCATTCGCGTGATTGATGTAAAACCAGCACGTACGCAAGAATACGCATCGGTGAAAGCTGATCTGCGTAAGGAACTTGAATCCGATGCCCTGCATGACGAAATGGAAGCGCGCATCACGAAAGTTGATGAAGCTTTATCGAATGGCGATGCGATTGAACAAATTGGCGAAAGCATGGCTTTGCCGATTAAAACCATTGGTCCTATTGATGCCAAAGGTAATTACAAAGCAGACCCCAATGCGGATCCTGTTCTCGGCAAACTGGCACAAAACAAAGATTTACTCGCGACCCTCTTTGAGCTGATGGAAGGTGAAACGGCGGACTTAGCCGAAGTATCAGATGGCATTTACGCAATTTTCGCGTTGGATACGGTTACACCGACGCGCGATCGCGATTTTGCCGAAGTCAAATCAGATGTTGAAAAACGTTGGCTTTCCGAACAACGTCAAACGGCTCTTAATTCGGTGGTTGAAACGCTGATGACGAAACTTGAAAAAGGCGAAGTCGATTTTGCAACCGTCGCTAAAGAACAAAATGCCGTTTTAAAAACTGCGCGCAATGTCAGTCGCGAATCCAAAGTGGCGGGCTTGAACGATCCGGTTGCGCTCAATCGCCTATTCGATGAAACCGATTTGGACAATGTCGTGCGTGTGAATTCGGAAGACGGCGTGATTTTGGCTAAGGTGCTGGATGCGCGTATCCCCGAAGCCGGTCGCGGCAACCCGACACCGGAAGCCGAAAAACAATGGCGCCAACAGATGCAGCAATCGGTGATGAATTTATTCTTCAGCGACATCCGCAAGGCTTATCACGCCAAGGTGAATGACGAGCTTTTGCAACGCATGTACGGCGCCGAAGCAGACGCATCGCAACCGTAAAACACTGATTCGTTGAGAAAATTGCCCCTTAGCTGTTGACTTCGCGTTAGAACAGAGCTAGAACATATACAGAATACATTAGCAACTTAAGGGGTTAAGTCATGCTTACCAAGAAACAACGCGACCTTTTGGTCTACATCCACGAAAAAATGGCCGATGGCGATCTGGCGCCGTCCTTCGATGAAATGAAGGATGCGCTGGACCTAAAATCCAAATCCGGTGTCCACCGCCTAATCAACGCTTTGGTCGAACGCGGCTTCCTCGAACGTCTTCCCAACCGCGCCCGCGCGCTTCAAGTGCGTAAGCTGCCGGATGGGTATACGCCTAAAGGCGCAGATCATTCCGAAGTCGCGCAAAAAGCACGCATGGTTGCTGATCTATCGCAATATCGCGCAACGCAAGAACAAAAACTCGTCCGTGATGTGCCCCTCTACGGCAAAATCGCTGCTGGTACGGCGATCGAAGCGATCCGTCACGAAGGTCAGAATATTGAGATGCCCGCCAGCATGATCGGCAAAGGTGATCACTATGCTCTCGTCGTCGATGGCGATTCCATGACCGGCGCTGGCATCATGAACCAAGATATTGTGCTGATTAAAAAGGCCGAGAACGCTCATGACGGCGATATCGTCGTAGCCCTTGTCGATGAACAGGAAGTCACGTTAAAACGCCTGCGCCGCCGCGGTGGTCATATTGATCTTATCCCCGAAAACCCGGATTACGAGATCAAGACGTTCGAAGGTAATCGCGTGCGCGTTCAGGGCATTTTGGCCGGTTTATACCGTCAATACCACTAATTTGCATAATTGAAGCCTGTCCATATATGATCTCGCCATGTATGGGATCGATGACCCTCAGTATACCGCTGAGTTCCATGGCGCTTCGCCTGAGGACTTGCATTCCATTTATGGCGTAAATTGTTATCAATACGCCTTGGGCTATCCGCATATTCTTATTTCTGGCGCCATGGCCTATCCACAGAACGGCCACGACGTTTCCGTGCTTGGTTATATCGCCCTGATTCCAGGTGAGAGACAGGATACAAAACCGTTTTCCAATGTTTCTGATTTGCGCGCGAACGTCTTGAAAGGGTGCAAAGAGGACGGCGTCATTGATATTGGTACTGCATTTGAGCAGCGTTCAGGTTATCGCACTGCTGCTCTGTACTTTCGTGATTCATGGAATGGCCTGATGGGCGTTTACGCAGACTTCCATTTTGCACGTGTTCATCCGGATGGTAATTCATCGTCAAAGATCGCCTTCGGCTCTGTCAAGCAACACAAAGGGATTCAAAAGTTTATTGGTGATTATGAACTTGATCGTTTTGTGTTGATCCCAGAAAACGCGCAGAATGCTTATATAGCAGGCCGTGCAGGCACCACGGTGCACGAAACATTCAATGGGAAATCCGTTTCATTCCGGCTAATCCATGATGCTGGTGCTGTGGGTGGAAATAATATCCTGTCCGTCGAGGACGTGAATGTTGCGATCAATTTGAGCAATAAGTTCCGTATCCCTATGCCCACTTTACCGGCATTCCGTACAGATTATAAAAATGCGATCACTCCTGCAGCGCCGTCCATGGCCGCCGCTCAGCTGCTTCCGTAAACGGCACGGCGATCCATTCATCTTTATCTATATGTAGCGCATAGCCGCCGGCATCGCGAATATCCCACCCATTGATATGTGGGACATTGCATGTCATGTCGTAGGCCGCTTTGTCCTTGATGATAACGAGAGATGCCCAATCGCATTCGTCGTGAAGGGCAGATGCGGATTTTACAATGCTTAAATTCCGCCCCTGCGATGTCACGCGGCAGGCCCAATCATCGCAGACCATGCTCATATCACCGGATTGCCAGATATCTGCCTTAACTGGTTTGCCATTTTGAAATTCCGTGCCGCCCCAATAGGCAAGCCAGTTCTTCCGCGTATAAGCGCTTGGGCTTTTAAGCGCGTAGGCGATTTCACGCTCCCCTTTGATACCAAGGCTGCGCATATCTCTATCAATCAATCCTTGTGCACGGGGGGCAATCATGCCGATACCTATGGCAATGACCATTACTGGCACGCCAATCCAACGTAAATGACCATGCCAAAAGGCAAGAAATAGATACCCTAGGCTTGCGACAATAAAATAACCGGTTGGCAATCCTGGCAAAGCCAACACAGCATGAGGCAGATGCGCAACCCAGTGCGCAATATCCAGCATCGCATCCGTGCCCCAACCCGCAACACGCAAAAAAGGTCCTTGAATACCAAATGGCATCAGAAAAATGCCCAGCATGCCAAACGGCATTACAATAAAGGTGGTAAGGGGAATGGCGGCCGCATTGCCAATCACGCCAAGCAGCTGCAATCGTCCAAAATGATGCAGCGTGGCTGGTAAAGTCGCGAAACTGACCAACATTGTAGTGATCGCAATCCCTGTAAAATATAGCAGGACTTTGGAAAAAATATTTCGGTCCCTATGAGCAACAAACCAATCGCGGCCGATACCTTCGTAGAACGCGATCATGGCAAGCACAGCCGCAAAAGAAAGCTGGAACGATGCGCCAATGAGAGCCTCAGGATGCAAAATCAGCACAATCAGCGCAGCAATTGCAATCGTACGCAAAGATAAGACAGATCGATCAAGCATCACCGCAAGCAACATGATCCCAGTCATCAACATGGCGCGCTGCGTCGGCACTGGCGCACCAGCAAGCAGCATGTACAGAATGCCGATCATCATGGCTGAGCCAGCCGCAAATTTTTTAATGGGATATCGCAAAGCAAAGCCGGAGAACAACGCCATACCAAACCGCAAGACAAAGAACGTGACGCCACACACAATGGCCACATGCAATCCTGAGATCGACAGCAGGTGATAGAGGCCGGAATCAATCAGATCTTGGTTTACCCCTTCGGGAATGGCGGCTCTCTCTCCTGCCAACATAGCTGTTGCCACACCGGATTCCGGCGCTGGCAACACAGTGTTGATGCGGATCGCAATCTTTTGCCGCAGGGCATTGAACCATTGTGTGACAGCACCCGGTTGTCCCTTCTCAAGAAGTTCAAATTTACCCAACGTGAATCCGACCGCACCGATCTGATTGAAAAAAGCATCGCGGCGGTAATTAAATCCATCTGGCACAACAGGGCCGGATGGCGGCATTAATTTCGCCAAGATTTGAATATAATCCCCCGGCCCTATATCGGCCGGTATGTGCGACGATGTTAGACGAATGGTGGTCGGCGTATTTTCCGGCGTCAGCCGATCAACCGTCAAACTTCCTAAAAGAACTTTGCGTTTGCTTTTACCATCATTTTCATCCGCGACCGTAATATCCAATACCGTACCCGTGACCATAGTGGGCCCGACGTCGCGTGTGATTTGCGGCGCTGCTACCATATGCGTGCGTAAAAGAGCCGCATTGAACCCTGCTGCCAACATCAACAAGGCGCCTGCTGCAAAGAAAAAAGCCGGAAAACGCCGCCAAATACCAAGGAATACACAGAGGCAAAGGGTCAATAGCAATAGCCCCTGGCCAATCCCCGGCTCCTTATTCAAGCTGAAATACAAGGCAATACCTGCCCCAAACAGCACCGGCGCCCATAGAACACGGTCGCGATGCGGGGTCCACTGGTCCACGAAGGTGGACATTAATCTGTCCCTGATTGCCCTGAAGAAATCCGTCATTTATAACAACAGGTCTAAAACAAGGACCGTAAAAGTAAAGCTATGACTATTGTTACCCGCTTCGCCCCCTCGCCGACCGGATATTTGCATATCGGGGGCGCTCGCACGGCTTTGTTCAATTGGTGCTTTACGCGCCACAAAGGCGGTAAGTTTTTAATCCGCATTGAAGACACGGATAAAGAACGCTCGACCTCCGAGGCTGTCGATGCGATTTTCCGGGATTTGAATTGGCTGGGTATCACCGCGGACGAAGATCCGATTTTCCAATCTACGCGTGAGGCGCGTCACGCCGAAGTCGCCCGCGAACTGGTTGCAAAGGGTAAAGCATATTACTGTTACTGCACGCCCGAAGAACTCGAAAAAATGCGTGAAGACGCAAAGGCAAAGGGACAATCCCCCCGCTATAACCGCTACTGGCGCGATCGTGATCCGGCAACGGCTCCTGAAGGCGTTAAGCCGGTGATCCGCATCAAAGCGCCGATCGATGGTGAAAGCGTGGTTGAAGATCAAGTCCAAGGTCGCGTCGTCGTGCAAAATAAAGAACTGGATGATTTCATCCTGCTGCGCGGTGATGGATCGCCAACTTATATGCACGCAGTCGTGGTTGATGATCACGATATGGGCATCACGCATGTCGTGCGCGGTGATGATCACCTAAACAATACTTTCCGTCAGAAAATCATTTTCGAAGCGATGGGTTGGGATGTACCAACATTTGCGCATATCCCGCTGATTCATGGACCGGACGGCGCCAAACTATCCAAACGCCATGGCGCGCAAGCGGCCGGAGAGTTTCGCGAAATGGGCTATTTGCCCGAAGCTGTCGCCAATTACCTGCTTCGCCTGGGATGGAGCCACGGTGATGATGAAATCTTTACCAAGGAACAGGCCGCGCAGTGGTTTGAACTAACGGACATCAACAAAGGTCCGTCGCGTCTGGATTACAAAAAGCTGGAATTCGTGAACGCGCATTATATCAAGGCCGCCGATAACGAACGCTTGGCAAACGAAGTAGAAGCACGCATGGGGACTAAATTGGCATCTGAAAAACGCAATTGGCTGATCGCCGGTATGAATGACTTGAAGGCACGTGCCGTAAGCCTACTTCAACTCACGAAGGAAGCCGCTTTTTACACCAAGGATGCTGCAAACATGGACTATGACGATAAGGCTCAAGCCACGCTGAAAGATCACGACGCGCACCACGCCATGCACTTTCTTTACGATACGCTTTCTGCTTTGCCAGATTGGGGCCGCGATTCCATTGAAGGCGCGTGCAAAAAAATCGCCGATGAAAAATTTGAAGGCAAATTGGGCAAGATCGCAATGCCGCTGCGTGCCGCTGTCACAGGTTCAACCGTCAGCCCAGATATTTTCAATGCCACATCGACACTGGGCCAGAAAGAAACCTTAGACCGGCTGAAATCCGCCCTTCATTGGATGCACGATCAAGGTGGTCATCACCACCATTGATGGCAAACCGGTCTCGACTTCATTGAAAGTCAGCGTTAATCCGTCTTTCACCGGCGTCGGATGAACGGCTAACAGTGTGCCACCTTGTTCCACCGGCGCAGGATCGCTTGGTATATACCAATTCATGCGCTCGTCGAGGGCATTAGGCTTCTTGCCCTTCACGAATTTCAGCAAATCGGTTTCTGCTTCAATTTTGCCCTTATATTTCGTGAATTCGACTTGAAGTTTTTGGCGGTTTTGCTCGTTCTCGGACATAAAGTCCTGCCATGCTTTACGCAGCTTTAGGCTATCATCCTTAACGATCACTGGTTCCGGCGCAGGTTTATCCAACATCTGGGCCAAATCATCCATCGTGGGTAAAACTTCCGTGCCTGCCAGTTTTTGAGCCACGGCGTCGTTCCAGACGTAATTGTATTTATCGTGACGCGCCATCATCCATAGGGACAACTTCATGATCGGGATCTCATCATAAATCATGCGTTGAATGCGCCGCATCAACGGCTGCTTGCCGGCTAGAATATCGTGATAGTTTTGTAAATTGCGCTTAAGAATCCAACGCGACCACAACCGGGTCGGCAAGACACTCAAAGCTTTTTGACTTAATTTGATTAAAGGTCGCGGATTTTTTTCGCGCGAACGGCGCAAAACATATGCATCAACTTGTGCGATGGCAAAACCTGCGCCAAACGCATACCCCCCCACCCGCGATCCGATTTGCAAAACACTCGTAGCTGTATCCAAGTTGGCAACCATGCGTATACCCGCGAAAATCGCTAAAAACGCCGGCAGGATATACATAAGATGTTTGCGCTTATCCGCTTGTTTTTTAATGTATTGAAAAGTTCGCTCATCGCGTATCTCTGCAGATAATGGGGGGTTTTTGACTTTTTCTGCGCGGTTACGCTCTCTTTCTCGCTCTGCCTTCTCGTTGCTTTTTAACTGGTCTTGATCATTGAGACGCTCAACGCGCATCAACATCTTATTGACGCTTAAGACTCGCAAAGGCGTGGGGGCAAGCAGCTTAAAAACAATCTTGTTAAATAGACTGGCTTTGTTTTCCAACGTGCGCCCTAGCGCACGTTGATCCAAGTCACGAACGGTACGCGCGACAGCACCGATCGTAGCGCCTACGAAGCCCAGAGCCAGCAGATAAGATCCTTCAATTAGGTGGATATAAACGAGATTACCCGTCAGAAAAATGAGCCCTGTGCTGAGCCCCAGTGCAAATGTCGAGGGATAGAACGAACTAGCTCTGCGGATGCGCGGCATAGAATATTTTTTCTTTTTTGCCGGTGCCGACTTTTCCGCCTCCATGGCATCGGCTTTGTCCTCTAACTTTTTACCCCAAGTTCTTAAGGTCTCACCGAAGCGGTAACGGAGTGATTTACGCGTTTTTTCCATGCTGCTTCATACCGAAAAGCGCTCAGAAAAAGCAATTTTTGGGCCATTCCAAAAACTTGCGATTATTTTCATAATTCTATACAAAATGATATGGCCAATTTTCAGACTATGCTCGAAACGCAGGCTGCCAAAGCCTTAGGCGCTGAACTGCTCTTCATTGCACAGCAAACTTATGTGCAAGGTGTGGATGGTTTTTACGACGTGAAATTACGCACAGGCTACGGCCAATATGCAGGTAAGGATTTGGCGAAAGTTTTCCGCGCGAATGAAGGTGCGGTCCCTCCTCCCACCGCGCGCGATAAAAAAATCCTCCGCGATGCAGGATTTCACACTTACGAACTTTTGGCGCACGGAACAACTGCCGTGACGTTCCGTATGGAACATGCCAACGGTCATCACTATGCACTGCGCATTGGCTATGATGGTGATGCACTCAATCGCGCGGTATCACCTAACGTAGTACAGCCATTTCATAGATGGGAAAGTGATATCGGTATTTTTGAAGTTTTACCGATGGTACAAATGCTGGATCTTGGCGATTACGAGACGCCGCAAACGCAAAGTCAGCATGGTCTGTATAATCATCATAAATCCGTTTTATACACAGCGTTTGATTATGCGGCCAAAATGATGCGGCAAACCAATCATGCGCAACTACGTGATGTCGGCATTTTGCCGGATGGTACACCTCTTCAAGTTGACCCCGGCAATATCGTCTTTGATCGATCCTATCGCGATCAAACGCAAGTGATCTTACGAAACTATTTTTATGCCATGAATAACAGTGGTGTACCGGAAGCATTGAAATGGCTTAGTAGCGACGGCGCATTCAAACAGGACAAGTTCTTTGTGAATCCGTTTGATCACCCCACGCATTATCAAGGTTTAATACCTACACCCTAGTATTACGACAAATTATCGAACTTTTGGGCCTGCATTGCCTTGTGTGCGGCGCAGTATTAAACTTTTGTTTAGGGATTACCCTCATCATCGGGATGGTCCTTTAGTTTCTCTCCTATTTCTCGAAAGTCCAAATCATGTCCGATAAAACATTTACCCTGACCAACGATTCTACCGGCGAAAAATGGGTTTTGCCTGCAGTGCCTGCAACCGCTGGCCCGAATGGGATCGATGTGCGCAAACTGCTCGCGCAATCCGGACACGTGACTTTTGACCCAAGCTATAATTCCACCGGCTCATGCGCATCTAAAATCACTTTTATCGATGGTGATAAGGGCGAGCTAATGCACCGCGGCTATACGATCCAAGATCTGGCCGAAAAATCAAACTTCGTTGAGGTTTCCTATCTGCTGCTATATGGCGAATTACCGACCAAAACGCAGTACGAAGAATTCAATAAAATGATCACGTACCACACGATGGTGCATGAACAAGTTCACTTCTTCTATCGCGGTTTCCGCCGCGACGCCCACCCGATGGCCATTATGTGCGGCGTGGTCGGCGGCCTGTCTGCGTTCTATCACGACTCCCTAGATATCAATAACCCGCAGCATCGCGAAATTTCCATCCATCGCCTGATGGCCAAGATTCCGACGCTCGCTGCTATGACCCACAAATATTCGCTGGGCCAGCCATTCATGTATCCTCGCAACGATTTGTCGTTCGTCGAAAACTTCCTTTATATGTGCTTTGCCGTACCGGCCGAGCCGTACCGCATCAATCCTGTCGTGGCTCAAGCGCTTGAAAAGATTTTCATTCTGCACGCCGACCACGAACAAAATGCCTCCACATCCACAGTGCGCTTGGCTGGCTCCACCGGTGCCAACCCGTTTGCGTGTATCGCATCCGGCATCACATCGCTCTGGGGTCCTGCACATGGCGGCGCCAACCAGGAAGTTTTGGAAATGCTTAAAGAGATCGGCTCCAAAGACCGTATCCCTGAATTTTTGGCCCGCGCTAAGGATAAAAACGATCCGTTCAAGCTCATGGGCTTCGGCCACCGCGTCTATAAAAACTATGACCCGCGCGCAGCCGTGCTGAAAGCAGACTGCCATGCAGTCTTGGAAGAACTCGGCGTCAAAGACGACCCGATGTTGGAACTGGCGATGGAACTCGAAAAAATCGCTCTGTCCGACCCATACTTCATCGAACGCAAACTCTTCCCGAACGTCGACTTCTATTCCGGCATTATCTTGAAAGCCATGGGCTTCCCGACAGCCATGTTCACCGTGTTGTTTGCGCTAGCCCGCACCGTCGGTTGGCTCGCACAATGGAAAGAAATGATTGAAGATCCGGATATGCGCATCAGCCGTCCGCGCCAACTTTATACCGGCGCAACCAAACGGCCTTATGTCGACATCAAGAAAAGATAGTTTTAAGTAAGAGAGTGAGTGAGGCAAAACCCCGGCGTTAAAAACCGGGGTTTTTGTTATGGTGCAGGCTTAAGACGGTTTAAAAATTTTTCACCGTGATTTTGATCGTCATCAAGCGCAACAACAACTTTACCCAGCCCAGCACCGGTTGCCATAGCACCAACAATTGCTGATTTGATCGTAGCCCAGTTCGATGCCACATTATAACATTGTTGCAATCGTACAGAATCTCCAGCAAAGCGAGTTTCGCATTGATCCCGGTCTTGCGTATATTGCGATTGCACTTGATTGGCCATGTATCTGATCGCCGATTGGCAACCGGCATTACAACTCGCATTTCCTTGTAAGGGCGATACTTCTTCAATCGTGACGGGCGGCAATGGATTATCGGTAAGTTCCACACGTGGGAAAGCCGCGTACGATAAGGATTCCGCGCCGATCATACCCAGCATGAAACCTGCAACGGCAACAGATTTAAAGCCCCTGCGAAAAGACATTTTACGCCTCCTCTTATTTTCTAACGGTATCGAAAATGCGCGTACTTCGTCAAATTTATGAGAGGTAACTTAAAACAAATGCAGCCGCCTGTTGCGCGGGGGATCCGCCTTGCTCACCCATCAGCATATGGCGAATTTGACCGAAGGCTTCGCGCTGCGCATTGCAGGTACCATTTTTGTTGATCAATAAATCGAGAGCTGTGTGCGCTAGGTTGATGCCATTAGCCTGTTTTTGCAAAAATTCCGGCACTACCATTTGGCCATACATCAAATTAATCAAATGCATATACGGTATTTTGACGACACGCTTTGCAATTTGATATGTGATCGGTGAAAAACGATAGGCAACAGCATGGGGTACACTTAGCATGGCAAGCTCTAATCCCACGGTGCCGGACGTTGCTAAAGCTGCGTGGGATAAGGCAAAAGCCTGAAAACGGTCTTCAACATCGACGGGAATAAAACGCTGATCTGCACCAATCAGCCCTTTGAGGCGCTGCCACAAATGAGGTGCCGTTGGTACAAGCACCGCGACATTCGGCCATTCGCTTAACACGCGATAGGCTGCTTCATAGAGCGGTGAGCCCATGCGGTCGATCTCGCTTTCACGAGACCCAAACAATACACTCAAAATTGCCGGCGGCTGATTGAGCGATAAATCATATTTCTCGTAAAACGCGGTGCGATCGATATTGACTGTGTCCGGCAGATCTACAACCGGATGGCCAACAAACTGCGCGCGCAAGCCATAAGGCGTGAAATATTCAGGCTCAAACGGCAACAAGCACATAAGCCCATCGAACAAACGTGCGACCTTTTCCGCACGCTTGGGTTTCCATGCCCATACTTGCGGCGCGACGTAATGAACGAATTTGGTGCCGGGGGATACTTTGCGCGCCTTTTGCGCGACACGAAAGGCAAAGCCAGGTGAATCAATTGTGATAACAACAGCGGGTTGACGCGCGGCAATGTCTTGGACGGTTTGATTAATACGGCCCATCAGCTTAGGTAAGCGCGGCAATACTTCCATCAATCCCATGACTGATAAATCGCGCATCGGGAATAGTGATACAAGGCCCGCATCGCGCATAAAAGACCCACCGATGCCGGCAAATGTAATAGGACGTTGCGTTATCTGACGAATAGCCGTCATCAGGCGTGCGCCTAAGACATCACCCGACATTTCCCCTGCAATCACATAAATGGAATTTGGATCAATCATTCCACGCCGATCATAAACAAGCCGTGCTGATCCGCCAACTCTATCAAACGAAACTTATCTGCCAAAATCGTTGATCCTGCCTCAACCGCTATTCCGGCAAATCCAGCAGATACCGCGTTTTGTACAGTCTCCGGGCCTATTGTGGGCATATCCATCGCACGGTCCTGACCCGGCTTTGCTGTTTTTACCAGAACTGGTCCAGGCCCTGGCGTCTTAAAGGCTGCGCAACGTTTGATCAATGCATCAGTACCGTCTCGTCCTTCGACATCCAAAATACGCCCATGTTGCACAACAATTGCCTGCCCCTTATCCATTGCGCCATGATCGCGTGCGGCTTCAATACCACGATCAATATCACGTAAGGCAGCATCATCAGGTTCCTTTTTGGTCAACAACCCTTTGGGCGCCATAAGCCCTTGCACCAAATCTTGAATACCATGCACAGCAAATCCACGTGTTTCAAACGCATTACGAATACCACGCAACAACGCATCATCGCCGCGACTGATAAGAGAAACTAAAATTTTACCGAGGATTGCCCATGTGGTGGCATCTGGTCTTAAACTAGAAATTTTTGGACGCGCAACATTGCCCACAAAGACGACATCGGTGATGTCCTGACGCTTCAATCCCCGCATAATAAAGCCGATTTTATCGATACGGCTATTCATGCCTGTAAACTGTAGCAGCTTCATATCGTTCCAAAATGGCTCCAGCCGTACGATATAAGCGTCTTTGTTATTTTCTGCGATAAGGTAAGGCAGCGACCCGCCGCCTGCAATGATGCCGATGCGGCGATCAAAACTCATTTCTGCGCCGGCATGCACAAGGAACGTCCGCTTTTGGCACGCGCGAAGTTTACGACATCGCTTACCAGGTTGGTGTTTGCGTGTTCCTTTTCAATGCGATCAAGACGTGAAGCAAACGTACCGTCGCCCAAGAATAAATCCTTGAAGACTTTAAGCAGCGTGCTGACATCTTCGCGCGGGAAACCACGGCGTTCTAAACCCACCAAGTTAATACCCGCCAAATGCGCGCGGTCACCCATGACCAAACCATAGGGAATAACATCATTCACGACGGCAGAAAGGCCGCCAATCATGACGTGAGCACCAACATTCACAAATTGATGCACCGCAGATAGACCACCCAAAATTGCATTATCACCGAGCGTCACATGCCCACCAAGAGTTGCGTTGTTCGCCATAATGACGTTGTTGCCAATCATACAATCATGTGCGACATGCGATGCCATCATGAACAGACAGTCATTGCCGATTACAGTTTTACCACCGCCACCTTCAGTACCGGGATTCATTGTGACGTGTTCACGGATCATATTGCGATCGCCGATGGTCAGCGTCGTGACCTCACCGTGGAATTTCAAATCTTGTGGTTGCGTGCCGATAGATGCGAAGGGAAAAATTTTATTGTCTTCGCCGATCGTGGTGCGTCCATCAACGACCACATGCGAATGAAGCTTCGTGCCACGACCGATTGAGACATCAGGACCAATCACGCAAAAAGGGCCAATCGCCACGCCGTCGGCAATTTTCGCCTTGGGGTCGATCACAGAAGATGGATGAATGCTATTGCTCATAATGCAAATCTAAAGATGTCGTTCTTATATACCAGTAACAGGCTGTTTCGCGCCGTTACACAGCCCGGTCTATGCAGAACACAATCAAACTCCCGGTTTATCCATGATCATGGCGGAAAATGTGGCTTCTGCGCACACAACATCGCCTACTTTAGCTTCGCCCGTAAACTTCCACACATTGCGGCGGTTTTGGGCCACTTTGACATGGATATGGAGGGAATCGCCAGGAACCACCGGCTTGCGGAATTTAGCTTCTTCCACGGACATAAAATAAACCAACTTGCCTCCGGCATCTGACTGCGTTTGCACAACAAGGCAGGCCGCAGTCTGTGCCATGGCTTCGACAATCAGCACGCCTGGCATTACGGCTTGCGCAGGGAAATGACCTTGAAAATGCGGTTCGTTGAACGTGACGTTTTTAAGACCGATGGCGGTTTCGCCCGGAACGCACTCTAAAATGCGGTCAACCAAAAGGATCGGATAGCGGTGCGGAATCATTTTCATGATTTCTTGCACATCAATGTTTTTAATCACATCAGTCATAGTGCCTCAAAAATAAAACGATTTAGCCCTTTTGGCCAAGCAGCTTTTTAATCCCAGCCTGCATGCGCCAAAAAGCCATGCGCGGCATAGCTGGGAAGCCAACCCATTCCTCCCCCGCCGGCACATCGCCAATGACCCCAGATTGGGCAGCAATCTGCGCGCCTGCGCCAATATTCAAATGCCCTGCAACACCAGCCTGCCCGCCCATAACGGCATAATCGCCCAAAATGGTTGATCCGGAAATACCGACTTGGGAGACGAGTACACAACCCCGACCCAATTTCACGTTATGGCCGATCTGGCATAGATTATCGATGATGCAACCATCACCAATGATGGTATCCGGCCCAGCCCCACGATCGATGCAAGTATTGGCGCCGATGTTCACATGATTGCCGATGACAACGCGGCCAAGCTGCGGCACCGGCACATGATCTGCACCCATAGCAAATCCAAATCCATCTTGCCCTATGCGCACACCTGTATGAATACGTACGTTCTGCCCCAACACTGCATGCGTGATGGTGGCATTGGGCCCGATCCAGCTGTTGCTGCCAATGACAACGCCAGGACCGATATAGGCACCGGCCTCAATAATGCAGTTATCACCGATCGTCGCTTCACGGCTAATAATGGCATGATGGCCGATGCTGCAATTAACGCCATGAATACCGTCGATGACGGCGGTGTCGGCAATTAATCCATCACTTTGCGGGTATGGGTAAAGCAGCGTCGCAGCCTTGGCGTAGGCACGGTATGGATCTTTGGCAATCAAAAGCTTCATGCCTTTGGGCGCATCATTTGCAGCGTCCTGAGACACGATGCAAGCGCCTGCCTTAGACGCTAAAAATTCGTCACGATATTTGCGATTACTTAGGAAAGAAATGTGAGATGGCCCAGCTTGATCGAGCGGGGCCACATCATCAACTTTAAATCCAGCATCATCTGTATTAGCAAGCGTGCACTCACATGCGGCTGCCAAAACGCCAAGCAGCAACGGCTGGCTTTTGGTATGAAACCGCGCGTCAGCCATTTTGCCCTACTTAGATTTTGACGTCCGGCATTTGCTCGTCCAATGCTTTGAGGACGTCAGCCGTGATATCCAATTTTTCGTTCACGATCACCGTGGAGGAACGCATCAAAACCAAGTCCAAGCCTTTGTCTTTGCCAATAGCAGATGTGATCTTCACGATTTCATTGCGCAATTTAGCAACGGCGTCAGCAATCGATTTTTCCATTGATGTTTTGCGGTCTTGCAGTTTTTTCTGACTGGCCGTGACTTCCTTTTGGAAACCATCAGCCTTGGCCTTCAGCTCGTCTTCTTTGAGTTTCGGACGCTCGGCTAAAATGGCTTTTTCTTTATCGCGCAGTTTCTTTTCTTCACCGTCAACTTCGCTTTGGAAAGATTTGCGCATGGAGGCGATTTGACCATCCAAACTTTGCGCAGCTTTAGATTGTTTTTGCAAGGTTTGGATATCGATCACAGCGATATTCAAATCTGCGGTATGGCCTTGTGTGGGGGCCAACATCAAGGCGGCAAAAGCCGCCATAAACACATATGCGAGTGCTTTCATTTTTCTTCCTATAAATAAATATTAGAACCGTGTGCCGAACGAGAATTTGAAATTCTCGACATCGTCATAATCTTTTTTGGAATACGGTTGGGACAGATCCAAACGGATCGGACCAAACGGCGATTTCCAAGATACGCCAACGCCGGCCGCGGCGCGTATCGAATTATCATCGACTAAACCTGCGCCGGTTTCGTCAATCGACCAAAGCGATCCGAAATCGGTGAAGGCGTGGCCGGCAATGCCCATTTCTTCAGGCATTCCCAACGGGAATGAAACTTCCATGCTACCGCGGTAGAACATGTTGCCGCCCAAGGCGTCATCCGTGGTCAGGTCGCGAGGACCAATTCCACCGTAGCGGAAACCACGTAGTGTGCTCGAACCCAATTGGTAGCGTTCATTGATACGAACGCCGTCATCGCCCCAACCTTCGATCGCGCCGGCTTCACCCAGCACGTTAAAGATCCAGTTATGGCTGATCGGATAGTAATAAGACGCGCCCGCCTTACCGGACACGTATTGGGCATCGCCGCCAAGACCGGCGACTTCAGCATCTAACCACATTAAATATCCATCGGTCGGATCAAGGGTCGAATTACGGCGGTCATACGTCAAACGCTGCGAAATGGCAGACGTTAAGCGTTCGCCTTCCTGATCGCGAACAAAACGCGACGCGTCAGCTTGAACGTTTTCGATGTTGTTGTTTTCCAAGCGGTATTTGAGTGTTTGACGCAAATCTTTGCCAAGCGGATAACCTATGCGCAGGGCGCCGCCTGTGCGTTGCTGATCATAGGAGCTTTCGTCCTGCAAATCGCGCACGGTGTGGAAAGCATCAATACCTGCCGACAAATCACGGTCGAGGAAATAAGGCTCGGTGAACGAAACATCAAATTCCGTACGCTCGCCCGACAAGGTGGTTGCAAACGAAAGATCTTGGCCTTTACCTAAGAAGTTGCGTTCACGGATTTGGAAGTCAGCCAACGGACCCTCAGAGGTTGAGAAGCCGGCACCGACGGAGATTTCACCCGTCGATTTTTCTTCAACTTCGACGTCCAAAACCGTTTGGTCAGGCGCACTAC
>DATCRN010000220.1:0-2848 GCA_036568945.1 Alphaproteobacteria bacterium
GTTTAACTGCGGCTAAATTTGCACCCCTGAAAACTGATGTGCTAAATGAGCGTCATGCAAATGATGCCCACAATCCGTATTTTGGTGAATCCCGAAGAAAAAGAAGGTCTCACCGAAGATCAAAAACTTGCTGCGCTGATGCGCGCGCTAGGGCATTGGAATGCGCAGACTTTAGATATTCGCGATGCGGTGAAACAGACCTACCTCGACAGTCGTTTGTACGGTGATGGAGAAAAACCGATTTATCTGTTCCGCAACGTTTATCCGGCCAGTGACTTCAAAGATACGGTCGTTGAACTTCAGAAAGCTGCAGATTTTAATAATATTCAAATTTTTGTAACGCCGCGTCGCAATGGCCGCATCATGGAAGACAAATCCTATTTGCGCGAACAGGTGAAGGGCCATCCTAATGTGCTATCCACCTGGTTTGGCGATGAAGCTGGGCCTTTACCACGCGCGAACAAAGGGCAGTATATCGTCAAACCGGTAAGCGGATCGTCTGCCATCGGCGTTTATTTTGCGGATGCGGCGCAGGTTAAAGAAAAACGCGCCAAAGGTGATTTGCAGGGGCACATCGTTCAGCGTCGTTTGGATTTGCAGGACGAACGAAGCATCTATTTCGTGGATAGCAATTTTATCTATGCTACCAAAACACGCGACGGCACTAGCCTTGACCCAGACCAGCGTTGGGACATGGTGGAATACGAACCGTCGGCCAAGGAAATGAAACTAGCGCGCGAATTCGAGCGTTTTTGCACGCGATCACCGGGTCAGGTAGTGCGTATCGATTTCGGCACCGATCAAAAGGGTAAACAATGGCTCATGGAACTTGAGGATTTGTCGCCGCATTTGTCGTTCGACTGCGTGTCAGAAGAGTCTGCTGTTAAAATGACCAAAGCGATCATGACATCGATCGAGCGCGGTCGTGCCCTCATCATGAAAAACGGCAGAAAACCCATTGGGTCTCTGCCGTCTGCATTCGGTTTATAATCTTAAATATTACGCGGCTTTTTTGAGCTCTTGTTCAGTTTGGACGTCGAGGTCCTTTACATGCCAAGGCAGGCCTTGTTTGGCGACTTCTTCCATGAAGGGTTCGGGGGGGAGTTGCTCGACGTTGAAAACGCCGGAGCCCGTCCACAGGCCTTTGAACATCATCATCGCGCCGACGACAGCCGGGACACCGGTCGTGTAGGACACGGCCTGTGCGCCGATTTCTTTGTTGGTTTCGGCGTGGTTGCAAACGTTGTAGATGAATTTTTTGACCGGCTTGCCGTCCTTGGTGCCCGTGAAGATGCAACCGATGGACGTTTTGCCCGTGTAGTTTTCAGCCAAAGATGCCGGTTCCGGCAGCAAGGCCTTCAAGAATTGCAGCGGGACGATTTCGACGCCGTTGTAAATGACGGGATCGATGCGCGTCATGCCGACGCTTTGCAGCACGTCCAAATGCTTGATGTAATTGTCGGAGAAGGTCATCCAGAAACGGATTTGTTTTAGGCCCTTAATGTTCTGCACCAACGACTCTTCTTCCTCGTGATAAATCAAATACGATTTCACGGGACCGACTTCGGGGTAATCGATGGTCGAGGAGATCGAGAGCGGATCGATTTCAATCCATTCGCCGTCTTTCCAGTATTTGCCGCGTTGCGTGACTTCACGGATATTGATTTCCGGGTTGAAGTTGGTCGCAAACGATTTGCCGTGGTTACCTGCGTTACAATCGACAATGTCAATCGTATCGATCGTGTCGAACAAATTGTTTTGGGCATACGCGCAATAGATGTTGGTTTGACCGGGATCGAAACCGCAGCCCAGAACAGCCATCAAACCTTTGGCCTTGAATTTATCGTGATACGGCCACTGCCATTTGTACGAAAATTTGGCTTCGTCAATCGGCTCGTAATTCGCGGTGTCCATATAATGCACGCCAGCCTCAAGGCAGGCATCCATAATGGTCAAATCCTGATAGGGCAGCGCCATGTTGATCAGCAGATCCGGCTTTTGTTCGTTGAGCAAACGAACGACAGCAGCCGTATCATCGGCGTCGATTTGGGATGTGGTGACCGGGCCTTTGCATTGTTTGGCAATCGCATCGCATTTGGAAAGCGTGCGCGACGCCAAGTGAATATGTTTGAACACATCACGGTTCATGTCGCACTTGCGCGTGACCACACCACCACCGCCACCGGCACCGATGATCAGAACTTTTTCCATTATTATAGACTCCTAACGTTTAAGCGCCGGGTTGCATGAGGATCATGTCCGCATGCCCGAAGCCGTTGAAATTCGACCGCATACCATAGCTGTAAGCCCCCATGGTCTGAATTTCAATCCAGTCGCCCGCCTGGATATTGGCAGGCAGCATGAACGGGCCCTTCATCATGTCGATGGAGCAGCAGGTAGGGCCGGCAAAGCGGAAAGCCTGCAGATTGGCGGAATCACGAACCATACCATCCGGCGCGATGCAGCGGACTTCGAAACGGCCTTTGACCGATGCGCCCGCATCAAACAAGCCGCCATAGGTGCCGTCGTTAATGTACAGCAAATCGCCTTTGCGGCCTTCGACGCGCACGACCAGGGATCCGCCCGTGGCGACCAAGGCACGGCCCGGTTCGCACATCAAAGGCAGATTCAGTTTTTCAGATTTCATCGCCGCTTTGATCGTATCAACATAGTCCGCGAACGGCGGAATGGCTTGACCCGGATACTGCACCGGGAAACCGCCGCCAACGTCCAACACGTCAACCGTAACGGTGGATGCCGCAATGACTTTGGAGGCAACTTTGATCGCGCGTTTGTATGCGGCCGGGTCGGTTGTTTGCGTGCCGACATGCAGGCAGAGGCCCAAACG
>DATCRN010000221.1:0-3985 GCA_036568945.1 Alphaproteobacteria bacterium
CATCAAGCGGGCATGATACGCCTCTTGCGCTCGCTATGCCGAGTCTTATCCCGGCGGGTTATCGTTTTGTTTTGAATGACGTCGATCCGATGACCCCTGTTTCATGGCAAGCGGGGGATGATTGGGTGTCCGTCATGCAAACGGCATTGACGCAAAAAAATATGCTTATGTCGATCGATGGTCGGACAATCACGATCGCACAACGATCGGGCGAGTCCGATCCGGTGATTGAGAGATCCCAAACGGTTGATGCACAAGCAGCGGATGCAACGCCTGTTGATGAAGTGAACGCTGTACCCGCCATGACGAGCGATACGGTACCGGTCGGCATTTGGGCCGGCGCCAAAGGTGAAAACCTGTCCGATGTTTTGGAAGCTTGGGGTCTCATGTCCGGCGTCAATGTGCGTGTGGATTTGGATGGCGATTACAAATTGCCCAAAGACGTAAAATACGAAGGTCGTTTTGATGAGGCCGTGCAAAGCCTGCTCGGGCAATTTGACGGCAGCAAACGTCCGAGCGGGACGTTCCTAGGCTTAGCTGATGCCAAAAACGCGCCATCACCCAGTGCTGTGAAACGGGCTGCATCGGCACCGCGTGCCCCTTATACGGGTGAAAAATTGGTGTCGCGGTCGGTGAGTCCGGATGCCGATTCCACATGGCGCCCATCCAAAATCAAAAAGCCCGAGAACAATTTTGCGCCTATGAAGCAAATGGCGCCTGTGCCGGACCCGGCTGATGCACCCAAAACGGTGAAGCCGGAAGATAAAGTCACGGCCAAGGCCAAAACATCCGGCACGTGGTCTGCGATGGAAGGCACCTCTCTTCGCGATGTTTTGGAACATTGGGGCCAAGATGCCCACGTCGACGTTGTTTGGATGAGCGATCAGAATTTCCCGCTGCCCGAGACCATCAAGAAAAAGGGCAAATTTGAAGATGCGGTCATGGACGCCTTGGCACAATACGAGGACCAACAGGTCCGTCCGACGGCCCAGCTTAATAAGGATCCAGAAACAGGATCCAAGGCATTGATTATAAAGACAAATCGTCTTTAAGGTCCGCCCCAATCCTTAATTTGCAGAACATCATTCCGCTTTGCGGGAAGGAACGACGCAGGTAACCTTGTGGATAACTGCGATTCGCGGTTTTTGCGTATTTAAAATTTATCCTTCCTTTTTCGTGGTTTCCACGAATTTTCTCAAGAGGTTGTTCATGTCGACGCGCCGTCTTTTGATGACATTGCTTAGCACCGGTGTCTCTGTTTTTGCCCTAAGCCAATCACCGGCTTTGGCAGCCCAAAAGCCATTCGAGCCTGTCACGCCATGGACCGTCAACCGCATCGACCCCGCCAATGGCAGTGCATCCTATTGCACGCTCGCACGTCGCTTCACCGGCAACACTGTCATTACCTTTGCCCGCAATGCGGGCGGCGAGGGGACGATTGCCGTCGATTTCCAACAGCCGTTATTTTCGACCGACCAAACTTATCGCATCGGGCTGCAGGCCGGTGCCGGCATGAAGCGTGAATTCATGACCAGGCCAGCTACACCGAACGCGCTGGTCTTGCGTTCCGGCGAAGATCCGGAATTTTTCAATGCGCTTGCGAATTCCACCGAGCTTGGTGTCATCATGGATGAACGCCGTTACGCATTCTCGGTCCCTGACTTCAATAATGGCGATCGCCAAATGGCCAATTGCTTGGGCGGCACATCGGCTCCGTCCGTGAGCGCGCCAACCGCATCGGTTGCCTTGCCGGATGATGATCGCTTGGCAGACATGCGCGCCGAGCTTGATGCTTTGCGTCAAGAAAATGCCGGGATCGTTGCATCCTTGAAAGAACAAACGGCAGAAGCGCGTGCGCCGCAACAATCGGCCGAAGGCAACGAGCTGATGCAGCGCCTAAGTGCGCTTGAGGAAGAGAAAAACGCTCTCGTTGAAAAACTGCAATCTGGTCAAGAGCAGGAAATGCAGGATGTTTCTGCGCTCAAATCCGCGCTGGAAGATCAAAAAGCGATGAAATCGATGTTGGAATCGGAACGCGCCCAACGCCAGCAACTGGAACAAGCGCTCACGCAACGCACGGCTGAGGCCGAAAAGCGCGGCGAAATGAAAGCGCGCATCGAGCAGCTCGAGGCCAGCAACACCGAACTGAAAACATTGCGCGATACGGTTGAAACCGAACGCGCCAAACGCATTGCCGCAGAAAACGCGTTGAAAGCGCAAGCAACGGCGTCGCTGGAGGAGCAAGAACGCATTCGCACGCGCATTGCCGATTTAGAATCACAAAATAAAAGCCTTAAATTAAACGCAGAAGAATTGGCGGCAACCAAATCCAAGGTCAGCCAAGAGCAAGCACGCCGTGAAGCCGCCGAAAGCGCGCTTAAAGATATGCAAGTGTCGATTTCAAAACGTGAAGCCGATATGGCCGCTTTGAAAGAGCAAGTCGAAATCGAACGCACGAAAATGGAAGCCGCAGAAAATGCCAAAGAAGCGGAGCTGACTAAAAAACACGCCGATGAAATGGCACGTCTCAATGCGCAGATTGACGAAATTAAAGCGGCGCAGACCAAAGATATTGCCGAGCGTGAATCGTTGATGGGTAAAGTATCCGCAGAAACGGCACGCCGCGAGGCTGCTGAAGAAGCAGTACGCGACATGCAAATGTCAATTTCCAAACGCGAAGCCGACATGGTCGCCTTGCAAACCAAGGTTGATGCCGAGCGTAAGAAAATGGAAAATGCGGCCAATGCCCGCGACCAGGAATTATCGCGCAAGCATGCGGATGAATTGTCTCGCCTCAATGTCGAAATGGATAAATTGCGCAGCGCGCAAGATCAGGCATTAGCAGACGCCAAAGCTGCCCGCGATGAATTGATGGGCAAAGTGGCCACCGAATCTGCCCGTCGTGAAGCCGCCGAAGAAACCGTCCGCAGCATGCAGGTGTCGATGTCCGAACGCGAAGCCGAGATGACTGCTTTGCAAGCCAAAATGGATGCCGAGCGTGCCAAATTGCAAACAGCTGCCAATGCCGATAAAGCCGATCTTGCTAAAAAACATCAGGATGAAATCGCGCGCTTGAATGCCGATCTGGAGAAAGCCAAGCTCGCACAAGCACAAGAGGCCGAAAAGGTGCGCGCTGAAATTGAAAAAACGCAAGCCGAAGCCCGCGCCGAAGTCGAGCGTATGAAGGCCGAGCAGGTTGCCGCTAAGGAACAGGCAGAAAAAGCCGCCATGGCGGAAGTCGAGCGTATTAAGGCGCAACAAATTGCTGATGCACAAGCCTTGGAAGATGTGCAAACCAAAATCGCAACCGAAGAAGCGCGCCGTAGCGCCGCTGAAAAGGCGATGGCCGAATATCAAAACAAAGTGATGGAAGAGCGCAAAAAATTAGCACAGGCCGAAGACGCTAAAGAAAGCGAAACGGTTAAACAGCACCAAGATGAGATTGCACGCTTGAACAAGGAACTAGCGTTGATCAAATCCGCGCAAGCGGAAGAAATCAATAAGGCGCAAACGCAAGCAGCAACTGAATCCGCCCGCCGCGAAGCGACAGAAAAAGAATTACAACAAACCCGCGATCAATTGGCTGATGCGCAAGAACGCGTGAAAAAAGGCAATGCGCATGACAGCGCGATGATTATCGAAATGCAGGATAAGCTCGCGCAACTCGAAAAACAGAATACCAGTCTTATGGCGGATTTGAAAACCGCGCAGGCCAATACCCAAACAGCGGCTGAAGGCGCGGTTCGCGCAGAAGCCAAAACAGATGCTGACGCAGACGCTAAAATCGCGCAAATTTCTGCGCAAGCGGACGCTGATAAAAAAGAAATGCAGGCTATGCTGGAGGCCGAACAGCAACGTCGTCAAAAAGTCGAAGGTATGCTGGCGAAAGGATCGGATGACGATTCGCGCATGAAAATTATGGGCGATCGCTTGAACGAACTTCAGGCACGCAATAAAGAGCTCCAACAAAAATTGGAAGATCAAA